>CAXNGM010000155.1:0-5995 GCA_964201695.1 Bacteroidia bacterium
CGTAATTCGTAATTATTTATTCGTAATTATATTTTCATTTAACTTTTCTAATAGGACAACTATCTTCTCTATCTCTTTAATCTCTTGCGAATTTAGGGATAACGATGTTTTTTCTTTAGAAAAATGATTTGAGTTAACTTCTGAATTAAACAAATCCTTGTTTATTTTAATTTCCGATTTCATAAACTTGAATTTCAGTTTAATTTTATAGTTGAAATTTCTCTTGGTTTTTCGACCGGAGATTGAACCGATTTAAACGATGCGCTACTCTTTTTAGGCCAGCGAAACAAGAAACGTGTGTAGATTCCAAGTTCCGATTCAATCCAGATTTCCCCACCTGTTTCATCGATTATCTTTTTCACGATGGCGAGCCCAACACCGGTACTTTCGAATGTATCTCGTGCTTGCAATGTTTGAAAAATGATAAATACTTTTTCATGATAACGCTCCTCTATTCCGGGTCCATTATCTTCTACGGAGAATGTATAAGATTCTTCTTCCTCCACACAAGCAATTTTAATGACCGCTTTCTCTTTGTCGTTATATTTAATTGAATTGGATATTAAATTTAAAAACACCTGCTGCAATTTCATTCGTTCAGTATTAATTACAGGTAGATTCTCGGGAAGCTCTATTGTCACATTTGAATCCTGCACAATGAGTTCGAATATTTCATTGATAAGTGCTTTCACATCAACCATAACATTGGGACTTTTAACACGATCGGCACGTGAATATTCCAAAATCCCGTTAATTAAACTTTCCATACGAACAATTCGTCCTTTTAACATGGTAAAATGTTGAGCCGAATCTACCGTAAAACGATCACCAATATCTTCCTCAATCCAAGAGGATAAGTTGCTAATAGCTCGCAATGGCGCCTTTAAATCGTGCGAAACAACATACGCAAACTTATCAAGTTCTTTGTTTGCCTTTTCCAAATACATATAATATTCAGCAAGGCGTTCTTCCGATTTTTTTCGTTCCGAAATATCACTTTCAACATGTATAAATCGAGTTACTTCACCTTGGTCATCCAAAATGGGTGTAATCGTTACTTGCAACCAAATAGAAGTTCCATCTTTTCTATATTTTAAAACTTCTCCAGAAAAAGATTTTTTGTGTGAGATATTATGTGAAATTAGATTGATGGTTTCATCATTTGTTAAAGGACCATAAAACAATTCTTGGGTCGTTTTCCCTATAACTTCAGGGAGTGAATACCCTTTAATTCGCTCAAATCCTGAATTGACCCATTCAATAAGCCCCTCTTTATTGGTAATAATTACAGAATTATCCGTGTTAGATGCTACTAGAGATAATTTCTTAAGCTCCTCATTTTTCAACTCCAACGTTTCCTTTGCTTCCGTAACTTTTGCAATAACAATATTCTTAGAGTTTTCTAAATTGTTTGAAAGACTATAAATCAATAAGGTTGCTGTGCAATAAGTAATCAAGTAATCGAGATTCAGCATGTGACCCGATGAATCACTATCGATTATGTTTCTTACATCCAAACCACTGAACGTGGAAATATAGTAAAAGAAGAAGAGCGTGATTATACTTAAAACCGAAATGATTTTTCCTTCTTTATTACCGAGTAACATAAAAGTGACCAAAATCAAACCTCCTAAATACATCATGCCTGAATTGCGAATTCCACCCGAATAATAGGTAACAACATGCAACGTAAGCATAGAACTTGCAATGGCAATCATATATGCCAATCGTAAATTCAAGTGTTTGTTTAACAGGAAATAATTAACTGCGATAATGGAGGTAAGACCCATTAATATAATACCAATAAAATCAAACCAATTGAATGTAGAAATTACTTGATACGTAATAATTAAAGCAATGATGAAAGCTGTAAGTGAATAGGTTTTGAATAAATTAAAACGTTGCTTTGAAACAATATCATCAGCATTTATAGTACTCTCCGCTTTTTTAAGAAGAAAGAAATCTTTTAAATACCTTGCTTTACTTTGAATCATGTTTTGATTTATTGCGAATTCAATCTTATTTTTCTCGAGGGCTTATTCGAAGATTACCCTTTTATAGTTACCTGTTTAACAAGCGATTCTTCCTTAAAGTAACAGCCTTTCTTACATTGATATTCAAGTAATTTTGATTATTTCTTAAATAATGGAATCCAGATTCCTTTTTTTATTCTTGGTCGTGCAAGGAAGAAATACAAACCCAATCCCGAGACAATTCCAAAAAGTAAACCTTCTCTTATAAATTGAGAGGCCGATTCTACTCCTTCTTGGATAAAGACTGCAAAAAGAGCATAAGCAAAGATGATTCCCCATCCAATTAACAACTGAATACCTGCCTTACTTATTTCTAGTTGGATTGATTCTTCATGAAAAAACTCCGAATGATTAAGTGTATTGTTCATCATTTTTCCCCATAAAATCAACATCAATATAACTTGAAAAACTCCAAAATAATAGCTATTCCCAGACGAAACCAATGCATTAAACAATCCATGAGTTAATACGGCAATACAATAAGCTCCAATAAAAATAAGTGGAAATGGCAGTCTGGTTGTTTTCTTAAAATAGAAAATAGAGTATGCTATAACAGATGATGTAAACATATGTAAAACAGCAGTATAGAAAGCACGATCTTCGATAATTGAAATGTTTTTACTGAAATAAAGTACATTTTCAAAAGCAGCAAAACCCATCGCACCAACTGAAGCATATTTAATATAATCGTACGATTCATTTAATACATGCTTCCGATTGTAGAAAATTAAAAAGGGGATGATTTTAGCTAATTCCTCAATAGATGCAACTCCTTGAACATGATAGCGCAAACGCACACTGAAATTGCCATCTGCAGGTAAATTAATAATATCTGGAAATATCAGGTAAACAAGGAATACAATTGGAACTGTTGCCACTCCAATAAAAAAACACAACAAGGTATTTTTCCAGGTCTCTTTCTCAAAGACATCCATTTGCCGTAGAAATCGTATGTAAACTGCTGCAACCAATATGGATGCGATTAATGCGAATAAGTCCATTCTTTTTTTTGGAAATTTAGTAAAAAATGATCTCTTAAAACAAAGAGTAAATACTTAGATTGCACAATGCAATGGAACGAGGCCCTTCAAATTATTGTTAGATATTTCAGCGTTTATATAGTATTGGTATTTCTTATTCGAATTTTCGGAAAAAGGAACTGGCTCAACTATCAATCGTCGATTTGATTTTCATTTTACTCATTAGCAATTCAGTTCAAAATGCAATGTTGCGAACTGATGTATCATTGATTGTATTTAGACTTAAATAAAAAAGAAGTCCAAACAAAATAAACGAAAAATAAAACCTTCAATAAATCAATAATTATGCATCCTTGGCACGACTTATCCCCCGGAAATGAATTACCCAATTGTGTTCAAGCAATCATCGAGATTCCTCGAGGAAGTAAAGCCAAATATGAAATAGATAAACCAAGTGGATTCCTGAAACTCGATCGGGTTTTAACTACTGCACTGCACTACCCTATCAATTATGGTTTTATTCCACAAACATACGCGGGTGATCATGACCCATTGGATATTTTGGTGTTTAGCCAGATTGATTTACCGCCTTTAACATTAGTAAATGCCAAGATAATTGGAGTTATGCGGATGCTTGATAAAGAGGAAATGGACGATAAAATTATTGCTGTTGCAAGCACCGATATTGCAGTGAATCACATCGAAAATCTTGATCAATTTCCTGAATTTATATTGAATGAAATTCGTCGTTTTTTTGAAGATTACAAAAAGCAAGGAAATCTAAATCCAGTTGTTATACCGCAAATACTACTTGGTAAATCGGAAGCTGTTGCGATTATCGAAGAAGCTTTAAACGAATACCAAAAATTATTTTTAAACGGCAAACGCATTTAATTTATTACTTCTTTTTCTTTTTAAATAAATCAGAGGCATTTTCAAATTCTCTTCTGTAAAACAAACCCACACCTTGTGTATAAGGTACGTCATTAGTCAATAATAAGTACTGATTAGAACGATTAAACACACGAACACGAACCATTCCATCGCCCGTTAATTTCACTTCAACATTAAATTCGCCCACCATATTTGTGGTATTTTGAGATGTTGTTGTACTATTGGCTGTTCCAACATTTCCATCAATACTCACTCGATCGTTGAACAATTGTGTCTGTAAATTCACACTCACATTGTCTTTGGCTGTGGCTCCACCTTGCACATAATTCACCCCAATATTCACATCATCGCTTAATTGAGAAAGCATATTACTTAACTGGCTTGACAATAATTCACTCGCATTTGAACCCACTCCATAGATTCCCGTTGCTTCGGATGCACCTCCTTGGTTAGGCATAAAACCGCCTAACATTACCAATGAAAACATCTGTTTATTAGGTTCATCCTCACTGTAAATTTGCGTCTTAAATAAATTAATTGTGTTGTCGTCGGCGTTGGGTAAGTTAATATCAAACTTAATTTGAGGTTTCATCAACTTATCACTCAAATTCATTATGGCATTCACATCAATTGTACGTTTTACAGCTGCGCTCGAATCAATATTCTTAACCAATTCATACAGTGACGTACGAACTTTATAGATGGCCGAAAGATTAATATCTGCATCGTATGGATCGCCCTTAAAACTAATAGTTCCGCCTTTCTGAACCACAAACTTTTTATTAATTACATTTTGCAGTGTAAATAAATAATCTCCTTTATCAATAACATAATCACCATAAATGTTAAAGTCGCCGGCTTCGGTAACTTCCATTCTTAAATTAGCACTGCCATTTCCTTTAATTATATCTCCAACTTTAGGATCAAACAAAAGAAAAGCTTCCGCATCAGGGGTAACTTCCAAGTTAAAATTCAACTCATATCCTTTACTAGTGACTTTCCGCGAACTCAGTTTATTTAACGCGTGTGTTGTGCCTTTCTTTTCGAACGTAATAAAATCTTGCTGACTTACATCGCTCGTTCCCGTTAATGGCAGATAAAACACAGTACCACGTTCGGTTTTTGCATTAATATCCATAACTATATTATCGAGCGGTCCGGATGCACGGAATGTTCCCGTAGCATTGGCTTTTCCATAAAATAAATCACTTTGACTTTCATTGGTATTTAATGCTAAAAGTGAATTCGCTTTTAAGAAAACATTAAGATAAAAATCATCGTAATTGGTGTGAGTTATTTTGAAATCCAGTTTTCCTGTATTTGAATTTTCGTCGGTTAATTGAATGTTTTTCGCTTGAATAGTATTCTTATTAATCATGAATTCATGAGCAAAGAAATAGCGGGTATTCAGAAGTCCAATCTTAACAGCAGTTCGTTTTAAATTGACCGTTCCATTTGTAATTGGTTCGTTTAAAGAACCGGTTAGATGAATATTACCATCGGCTAAGCCAGTAACATCTGAAAATATATCATCAACATATTTCTTAAATAATGACAATTGAATATTATTCATTATTAAATTTAAATCGATATTGTTTGTCGATTTCGATGGAATAAAATACCCGTTAAATGCAAGTTTCGGAACCGATGAATTTTTTATTTGACCATCCAATAAAATGCGTTCTGTTTTGGGTTCCCATTTACTGGTAATTGAGCCATCACCAATTAAATCATCATTTATGTATATATTTTTCAAGTCAAGATTACTCTTAAAGAATGGTTCCCCCATCAAATCGGCAAAGGATATAATTCCTCGCGTGGAACCTTCAAATTTAAGATCCGTCTCGGAAATAAATGGATTTAAATTACGTAATTGGAAATTGTCTAAAATCACGTCGAGTTCATCCGAATCACGTTCACTTACTTTACCATCAATACGGATAAATTCATTTTGATGGGTGAACGAAAGATTATTAAATTCAACTAATCCAGTATCAATAGTTATCGAATTCTCTGCATTTACTTGCCATAAAGTATCCTCTATGAGAATGAGTGATGGCAAAATTTGCATGTTAATTTTCGAACCTT
>CAXNGM010000156.1:0-5987 GCA_964201695.1 Bacteroidia bacterium
AGCTCAGCAGATCCAACGGCATATTCACAAACCAATTATACATTATCGCTCGATTCGGGATTAACCATTGCAGGCACCTATACTATTACCATTACAAATGTTTCTGGAAATGTGGAGGATATCTGTGGTAATTTAGCTGTTGACACATCATTCAGTGTTAGTATAATAGCTCCAGTAAGCTACGACATTTCTATAACCAACGCCTGCAATGGAATCAATGGTTCTATTGAAGCATCCTATTTAAACGGTGGAACCAGCCCTATTTCATTTGAAATAGATGATGTTCTTCTCGATGAAGTAAGTGGATCCGGTTTGGATTCTGGGCTGTATGTTCTTAAAGTAATCGATGCTGCGGGTTGTGAAATTGAACGGGATGTGGTAGTACCCAATCACGATATTGATTTAAGTATTTCCGAATTTCAAGATTCCCTTTCTTGTGCAAATCCTGAAGTGCAAATTCAAGGTGTTGAAATACTTCCAACTCAAACAACGCAATTCCTTTGGAGTTCTCTTACAAGCAATGGCAGCGATTCCCTTTTTAGTCAAATTCAAAATCCCACAACCACACTACCGGGAGTTTACACACTTTACGTGACCGAAGCGACAAGCGGCTGCCGCGATTCGGCCTCTGTAATAATTGAAGAATCAGAGTTAGCCGGAATCGATCTCAAAACCCTTCAATTTCCGAATGTGATTTCAGCGAATGGAGATGGCAAAAATGATGTTTGGAGACCTTATCTTCCGTTAAAACCCGATTTCGATGTAACTGAAATTTTCGATACCTACTCTTTAATTATTTTCAACCGTTGGGGAATTCCAGTTTTCGACTCCCAAAAGGAGGGCACGAAGTATTGGATAACTTCATCGGAAACAACAGCTGGAATGTATTATTATGCTGTTGCTTATAAATCCGACTGCGGAACCATCATTGATGAATCTCACCAAGGAAGCATTTTGGTGATAAAATAGGAATTGAAGAAACTTCTTGAACTTCCCTTGAATCATTAAAGTGCCTTAATCCTTTGAAATGAACTACACTATTTCTTTACATTCAAATTACTTAAAATATAACTAAAATACACCAATAACTAAAATCAACACAGGAGTCTGTTTGGTCTCCTTTCCCTTTGAAACGGACGAGATTTTTTCCTCGGAAGAAGTGTCCATAACTCTATGGAAGATGACAAATAACCTTTCCCATCAGGACGCATTATATTTTAATCCTTAACAACCGTTGGATTTGTTCATCGGGTAATAAATCGTTTAGAAGAGCAAAAAACTTTATATCTTAGAAATAATATTACTTGCAATTGTAATCCATGAATGAACCTAAAAAATCATTTCCTATTTCCATATTTTACTTTTCTTTTGTTTTATTCTTATGGACAATATTGCTTGGTTTTCATTTCGTACCATGTGAATCAAGGTTGTTTTTTAAAGAATCTTTATCTCTTAAACATACAATTATAACCGAGTTGGACATCGAAATTGAAATTAATCGTTACAATAATTCAAACCTTGTTGAACGAGCATCATTAATGCATGACCCATTTTTTAGAACTCTTAAAGAACAGGGCTTGGTTTTTGAAAAATAGTAGTTTAAAAAACTTTGGCATACACGTGTCCTCTTCAAGTCCCTATTTGAACCCGATTGGTGGAATCCCAACCTTTATTTACCCTCACGTCAAATTACTAAATCTTTAATTCCGTTATTTCTTAATTAGAAACACTAATATATCCTCACTATCCATTCGGATAATTTGAAGTTTGGAAAGTGTCAGGCATGGGATATTCTCTCTTTATACTATTTGTTCTATGCAGAATCTTACCAATTTTAGTTTTAAATTAAAAAAATGCCGGATGCTTTTTATTTAAAAGTTAAATTTTTGCATATTTTTGCTTTTAACATAAATGCTAATCAAATAGTTAATGTAATTTGCTCATGAATAATTATTGCTATATTAAAATAACTTCTTTATTGCTAATATTCTTTGTTCTAGCCCATCAATCTATTGGTCAATCGAAAAAAGAGAAAATTGAAGCCTTAATTTATCAAAAAGACAGTTTAGTGAACCTATTATCAATTAATAATAAATTACACAAGGAAGAAATTAGTAAACTTAATTTGGATAAGAAAAACTTAGAGACAAAAATTGATGTTTTGACTAAAAAAAACGAAAATGCTCTAAATGAAAATTTAATTTTAAAGAATACGGTTGCTTCCCAAAATTCGCGATTAGACAGCATTTTAAACTTAAAATATGGTGAACTTTTAACACCTTCATTAGATGCTGATGAAGATAGTATTTTCTATTTTTTGAATTTAAAGACTATCGAACTACCAAACAGCAATGTTATTCCTGTGGGATGGAATAAAGATGGTGTTTTTGCATATTACGAGATTATTGAAGATGGTGCTTGTGGAAAATGTAGTGGAAGTTTAAATCTCTTTGATGCTCAAAATAATGTCAATCTTGATTCGTATAGTTATGAATTACATACTTTGGATAATTATGGGAAATTGGATGCGGATTTAATAAAAAAAATGAAATCAGATAAACAAAAAGAATTTTCTAAATATAGTATTACATCATTATCTGATGATCTAAAGATGAATTTCATAAAAAGTTCAGATGAAAGTTTGCTTGTAGATAATAAAATATTAAAAATTGAAAAAAAAAATGGGATGGGTATACTTTTTTCAGTTAATCCGATTGGTGAAAAAAATAAGTTGTTTGAAATAAAGCTAAATAAGGTTTATAACGAAAATATTCTAATGTTCAGTGAAGAAGATATTTTGATAAATGGATGTTTCTATAATCCATTAAATAGAGGACAATTAATTATTCACCTAATTTATAGTATTCCTGGTGGATATGAAAATGAAAATCGATATTATAATTTTTTTGTATCACTAATAATTTAGTTTGAAATTTCACACAAATTAGCATTCACAATTTACTCTTTTGAAAAAAGCACGTAGAAATTAAACCAACACTACTTAAAATTGAAACTATGATAAAAAAAACGATTTTGTTAACTGGAATTTTGTTTGCCCTAACAAGCTCTTTAATAGCTCAGAATAACGATACACTATTCACAATAGATACTAATAATGTTTTTTTAAATACAGATATAGTTGTTGGTGATGAATTAACCAGAGAAGACGTAATAAATCTTATTGCTTCCGCAAATTTAATAGGAGAGACCCCGTATTTACATAATTCAAATTTAAAAAATGTAGATTTAAGTAAGTTAAACTTAACAGGTGCTGACCTATCTGATTCAGATTTAAAATACGCTAATTTAACAGGTGCTAATTTAACAGGTGCTAACCTATCTTATACAGATTTAAAATACGCAAATTTAACGGGTGCAAATTTAACTGACGCTTTCTTAGAGGTAGCTAATTTAACAAGTACTAATTTATCTTATTCAATATTAGAGGCAGCTGATTTATCAGGGGCTAATTTAACAGGTGCAGTATTTCAAGGGGCTAATTTAAGTAGAACTATATTAACTGCTGCAGATTTAGAGGGAGCTGATTTAACAAGAACTAACTTAAAAGAAACTATTTTGGAGGCAGGTTATATTAGAGATCGAGATCTTGATAAGGCTCTTCAAGAAGGCTATGAGAGTTTAAGTGGTCCTAGTTTAAAAGGGGCTAAATTAATTGGAGCGGACTTGACAAATCAAAATTTAAAAACATTAAATTTTTTTGGTGCTAATTTATCTGAAGCCATTTTAATTGGTGCTGATTTAACAGGAGCCAATTTAACAGGAGCCAATTTAACAGGGGCTAAATTAACCGGAGCTAAATTAACCGGAGCTAAATTAACCGGAGTAAAAGGATATAAGCCTTAAATAATAGAAAATATGCCTACAGAAAAAGATGTTGTAGTATTTATTCTCTGGAATTAAAACCTTTATTAACAAGGAGCTTCCCATTTTACCCATTTTTTTTTCTGTTTTGCAAGCGGATCAATTTTTTAATGATTTTAGCTTCGTTCGTTAAATCTCAAACTACTTGTATTCAGAACTCACTTATTGTAAAATAATCCCATTGCTTTCGGACAGAAAAACCACCTTTCTTCTTAATTGTTCTTCTATTTGCTGCAATAATGATTTTTGAAATAAAATTTAATCAATAGGGCAGTGATATTGTAATGTATCAACTACAAACACCGTTTTTGTGTCTATGGAAAAATTAGAGTTAGTCTCCAAACATAACTTATATTGAAAACCCGTTTCAATTACCTCAACTAAAAAAACATTTGTTTTGCGGTAATTATCCACGGCAATTTCCATAGCCCTATTACAATACATCCTATTAATACAAGGAATTCTTTCTTTTTCCACAATAGGATGCAATTTAAAGTATTCCATTTCTTCCTTGTATCCACTATCATATTTTTGGGTGCGACAAGAAGTAAATAGAGTCAATACGATTAAAATGATCTTGAATAGTTTCATATTTACTTATTTGTTTGAAAGGCCTCCCTTCAAATTCAGCAGAATGATTAGGTAGGTTTTCATAATTCGAATAATTAAGTAAACAATCAGATACAGTAATGCTTATTCTCTATTTTATCAACGTTGTTTTCAAAGTATTATTTCGGCAATAAGTATCCTGCCTGACAAATGTCTTCTGGTCCTTTATTGCCTCATCAGGAATATTGGTTTTGAATTCCCAGGAAAATACACTGCATGTTTATTTTATAGTTAACATGATTTGATTTTTAAAAAAATATCGCGCTATCTGAATTTTGGCATCACAATATTACTTTGTATTATATTTACATACTTATTTAACTAAATTTACACTATGAAACTTAAAAATATTCAATGTTTGTCATTAATACTTCTTTTGATTACTGCAGGATGTAAAAAGGATGAGATAACTCCGACACCTGTCCCCATAACTAAACCAACTAACCCTTCTCCTCCATCAAATATTGATGAAGCAAAAGTTCTCCAACTTGTTAACGCAATTCGTCAGGCAGGCTGCACTTGTGGAACAGATGTAATGCCTCCGGTACTTCCATTGGCTTGGAATGATTTATTGGAAAATGCTGCAAGGGCTCATAGTCAGGAGATGAGTGATAGTAGTTATATCTCTCATGCCTCACTTGATGGGCGTAACCCCGGAGACAGAATGACCGAAGCTGGATACGTATGGATTACTTGGGGCGAAAATATTGCTCAAGGTTGGCCAACAGAAGAGATAGTTGTCAATGCATGGAAAGAAAGCCCTGGACATTGCTCTACCATGATGAATCCGTCTTTCAAAGATATGGGAGTGGCGAAAGTAGGCAGCTACTGGACTCAGAAATTTGGCACTCAACCATAATTATAAATTGAATTGCTATCATGTTATTAAAGTTTATACCAATTACAACTTAGGTTCTTTTGAGGTGAGGCCATCACAAAAAGCCCTTGTAAATCAATACAAGGGCTTTTTGTGGTCCGGCGGGAATCGAACCAACATCTAAAATTTAGTAAAAAGTTATTCTACACTTCCTCCTCCCCCTTTTTCAAAACATCCCAGGTGTGATCGGCGAGCAATTTTACTGTTGCAACAAAGCGCTTGAATTTTTTACTTCTCCCCCATTGTTCTGGCGAAACCCGACGCAGGTTGAAATTCCCTTCCGCGAGGAAAAAATATAGAATGGGAACTTTAGTTTCCATTTTTTTTGTAATTTTAAATTATGCCGAAAATGAGGAAGGAAACCGAATACGTTGAAAGACGGTGGCAGGGGAATGTTGGGCAATCCTTAAACCCAACCGTTAAGAGTCTAGCGTGTCGACTCGGGTCAATGACCTCAACCGAGTGGTGAAAAAAAAAGAAACCCTCGTCGAAAGATGGGGGTTTTGTTTTTGTTAAAATCTCTCCACTGAAAATCTATGGTATCAAGATTATTTAAAGTTCATTATATTTGATTTTGGAAGCGAAACATTATTAAAATAATGCCTTGTCCTACAATTGT
>CAXNGM010000157.1:0-5982 GCA_964201695.1 Bacteroidia bacterium
AGCAGTAGTCATGTGTAAAAATTTTGGCAAATATACTATTCCAAATGTGAATGAATTAGGATTTCATCGCTTTCCAACGATTGATTAACATATTTGTGGAAGCATCGTGAGAATCAACCATTTGATCGTTTTGTAATTCGGGAAGAATATGATTGGCTAATTGTTTTCCCAATTCCACACCCCATTGATCGTAACTGAAAACGTTCCAAATGACACCTTGTACAAATATTTTATGCTCGTAAGCAGCTATTAGAGCACCCAAATTATAAGGAGTTAACTGTTTAACGAGAAAACTATTTGTAGGTCGATTGCCCTCAAAAACTCGAAAAGGAGCATGAAAAGCAATTTCATCGGCAGTCATTCCTTTGGCATTCAATTCCTGCTCAACCGTTTCGCGATTTTTACCATTCATCAATGCTTCGGTTTGAGCAAAGTAATTGGAAAGCAAAAGTGTATGATGATCTCCAATTGGATTTTGACTGATGGCTGAAGCGATGAAATCGGCCGGAATGAGTTGAGTTCCTTGATGAATGAGTTGATAAAATGCATGTTGACCATTGGTTCCGGGTTCTCCCCAAATGATTGGACCTGTTTGATAGTTCACCGATTTTCCATTGCGGTCGGTTTGCTTACCATTGCTCTCCATATCGCCTTGTTGAAAATACGCTGCGAAACGATGCATGTATTGATCGTAGGGAAGAATGGCTTGCGATGAAGCATTGAAAAAATTCACATACCAAATGCCGATGAGCGCCATCATAACTGGAATATTGTGTTCAAATTCGGCAGTTTCGAAATGCGTATCCATGGCATGAGCACCTTCGAGCAAGGCTTCAAAATTCTCAAATCCGATGGAAAGCGAAATGCTTAATCCAATGGCACTCCATAATGAATAGCGACCACCTACCCAATCCCAAAATACGAACATGTTGGCTGTATCAATTCCAAATTCTGAAACCGCTTGGGCATTGGTAGAAACCGCCACAAAATGCGAAGCGACAAAATTAGGATCAAGTGCATGTTCCAAAAACCAGGTACGAGCAGAATGCGCATTGGCCATGGTTTCTTGCGTGGTAAATGTTTTGGATGCGATAATGAATAATGTCGTTTCGGGATCTACTTTGCGAAGCGTTTCGGCTATGTGCGTCCCATCAACATTGGAAACATAATGCAATTGAATATCCCGATTCGAAAAGGGCTTTAAAGATTCGGTCACCATCACAGGACCTAAATCGGATCCACCAATACCAATATTTACAATGTGTTTAATGACTTTTCCAGAATATCCTTTCCATTCACCACTATGAATTGCATCGGTAAATCGCTTCATCTGATTCAATACCGTATTTACTTCAGGCATAACATCCTTTCCATCCAAAACAATTGGACGATTACTTCGATTACGCAATGCAGTATGCAAAACGGGACGATTCTCGGTTTGGTTAATTCGTTCGCCCGAAAATTGAGCTTCAATGGCTTGTTTCAATCCACATTCCTTTGCCAAATCGAGCAAGAGTTTTTGTGTTTCCTTGGTCATTCTATTTTTAGAATAATCAAACAACAACTCTCGCCAATCAATTGAAAATTCCTCGGCACGTGCTGGATTATCTTTAAACAAATCGCGCATGTGCATATCGCGAATAGCGTTGAAATGGGATTGAAGATTTTGAAATGCTTGGGTGTTTTTAAATGCTACTCGTGGAAACATGGGTGGGGTACTATGAAAAATCGGCAAATGAAATCAGATGCCGATTGTATTAATTAATAGAATATTAAGTCGGTTAAGCTAAACGATTGATGCAATTCAAATCGTCGAATGCTTGCTTCAAACGCTTAATGAAACTGTCTTCTCCTTTACGTTCCCAAACACGAGGATCGTAATATTTTTTATTCGGTTTATCGTCACCATCGGGATTCCCAATTTGTCCTTGCAGATATCCTTTGTTGGCTTCATAATAATCCTTTACTCCTTCCCAAAATGCCCATTGTAAGTCAGTATCGATATTCATTTTTATTGCACCGTAGGAAATTGCTTCCCGAATTTCTTCCACCGAAGAACCCGAACCACCATGAAACACAAAGTTTACCGGTTTAGCTCCTGTGTTGAATTTCTCTTGGATATGGATTTGAGAATTATGTAGAATTTTCGGTTCTAACTTCACGTTTCCTGGCTTGTAAACACCGTGAACATTACCAAATGCAGCCGCAATAGTGAAATTATCGCTGATCTTTTTCAGTTCTTCGTATGCAAAAGCAACTTCTTCAGGTTGTGTATACAAATGCTTACTGTCAATGTGGGAATTATCAACTCCATCTTCTTCTCCACCGGTAACACCTAATTCAATTTCGAGCGTCATGCCCATCTTAGCCATACGTGCAAGGTAGGTTTTGCATATTTCGATGTTTTCAGAAATGGGCTCTTCGCTCAAATCAATCATGTGAGAACTGAAAAGCGGTTTACCATGAATGGCGAAATATTTCTCACCCGCATCAAGCAATCCATCAATCCATGGAAGCAATTTTTTTGCAGCATGATCTGTATGTAACACAACGGGAATGTTGTATGCTTCGGCCATCAAATGCACATGATGCGCACCCGAAATTGCGCCTGCAATACTTGCTTGTTGTGCGTCATTTTTCAATCCTTTACCCGCAAAAAACTGCGCACCACCGTTCGAAAACTGAACGATAACAGGTGAATTTAAATCACGAGCTGTTTCCAATACGGCGTTCACTGTATGGCTACTGATTACGTTTACAGCAGGCAATGCAAACCCTTGTTCATTTGCCATGCGGAAAAGTCGATTGAGTTCTGCGCCATGCAAAACTCCTGCTTTGAAAGTTGTTGTTTCGGTCATGAGATTATTTGTTGTAGCGATATACAATGTATTGCCAAGGTTCTAATTGAAAGCTAAGTTGGTTTTTAATGTCGATTGCTGGTGTGTTATTAAAAAGATCTTGAACCTTGCCAGAAAGTTCAGGAGATTTCAATTTCACCTTTTGTTTTTTATTGCTCAAATTAAGCACAAATAAAACTTTACTCGACTCCTTTTTTCGCATAAAGCTGAACACAGCTTCGTCTTTTCCATTGGGAATGATGATTGTTTCACCAGCATTTTCTCCATGTTGCAATGCAGGTTCTTGCTTCTTCAACTTCAACAGACGGCTATAAAAATCTTCTAAGGGAAGTTTCGAAAAATTGATGGTGTCTTTATCGAAGAAACGGATGGTTTTGCTGTTGGCTGCTTCTTGTCCGCTGTAAATAAGTGGCATCCCATTTAATCCAAAGGTCAACACAGCAAAGGTTTGAGCACCTGCTCCAAACTTGTCGTATTCACTTTTATGCCATGAATTTTCATCGTGATTGGAAGTAAAATACATGTGACACGAATTCTTCGGCCAGCTTTTCTGAGTTTCTAAATAATCAGTCAAGGTCTTCACCGTTTTCTTTCCTTCTGCAATTTCAACCAAAGGATGATAGATGGCCCATCCGTAACTCATATCGAACGCTTTGTTATGAAGTGCAACATCTTCAGCTTCGGCCAACATAAACAAACCAGGTCTTACCTTTTCCAATTCTGCTCGTGCTTCTTGCCAGAAATCAACAGGAATCATACCAGCTACATCGCAACGAAAACCGTCAATATTGCTTGCTTTAATCCAGAACTTCATGTTTTCGATCATGGCTAAACGCATGCTGCGATTATCGAAATTCAAGTCGGCCACATCACTCCAATCATCCACAGGCGGAACAATGTTACCTTTCGCATCGTGTGTGTAATATTCGGGATGCGATTTAATCCAGTAATGATCGAAAGCCGTGTGATTTCCCACCCAATCGAGAATCACTTTCATGTTTAAACCATGTGCTTTGTTTACCATGTTTACCCAGTCTTCCATGGTTCCCATTTCAGGATTTACCATCATGTAATCGCTTATGCTGTAATAACTTCCCAAAGAACCTTTGCGTTTTTCTTTACCAATGGGCTGAATGGGCATCACCCATAAAATTTCTACGCCCATTTTATGCAAGCGTTCGAGATGCGTTGCAAATTCATTGATAGTTCCTGATGGTGTGTACTGACGAAGATTCACTTCATAAATATTGCTATTAAACGACCATGCTGGTGGATAAGCAATTGGTTCATTATTACCTGTAACAACCCCCGGAATTCGTCGAGGCGGCTGAGGTGTTTGTGCAAATACATTCGCAAAGAATGCGATGGATAGCATGCTTAGAATTAGTTTATTCATAGTGTGTTAATTCAAGGCGAGTTCGAAAGATAAAGGTTGAATTTGGATGGAGATGTTAGATTTATTATATGTTACCTGATTCCCAAATTGAGATTTCAATTGTTGAATATTGACGTATTGAGGTATAGTGAAATCGAGATTTAGCGGTTTTTCGGAACGGTTTAACACAAGAATTGCCGTTTTATCGAAATACTGACGGAGGATAACTAAATGGTCTTTTCCAGCCGATAATACGCGTGTATCGCCATAAGTGAGGGCGATTGATGAGTTGCGAATGTTACCGAGTTTTTGAGTCAGTGTTTTTACATCCGCTTCTTCTTTCGAAAGTCCATCAAAACGCATCATCCGACGATTGTCAGGATCGTTTGCACCCGGCATACCGATTTCATCACCATAATAAATGATGGGTATTCCAGGAATGCTCATGATGAAGGCATTTAGCATTTTTAAACGCGCATATCCACGGGGATCTTCCACTTTAATGGTTCGCGACCAACCCGCTTCCTTTTCATCTTCACCCGGAATTTGAGAACCTCCAGCATAATAGAGAAAACGTGGCATGTCGTGGTTTCCTGTAATGTTTCCCATTAAAGAATGACTTCCATAATACATGGCAGATTCTTTCATTGACTCCGCTACTTTTTCGAATGATTCTGTTTGTGAGGCAAATACAGGACGGGAATCGAAGTATAAGTTGAAATCGAATTGCGCATCCAACATACCGCTTCCAATATAACTTGCAATGAGCTCGCGACTTCCAAAAGTCTCTCCTATTTGATACACACCGCGGTTTTCTCCTTGAATAACTTCTTGTTTAATCTTCTGCGTCAGCGTTCTCCAGAATTTCTCAGAAACATGCTTGGTTGCATCGTGACGGAATCCATCGATTTTGAATTTCTTAAGCCAATACAAAGCCGAATCAGAGAATGCATCAACAGCTTCGGGCTTTTCGTAATTGATATCGGGCATAAAATCGTCGAACCAGGTGGTTAAACGTTGTGCATCCCAAATGCGAATATTCACCGTACTATCTGGCAAATACATGGAATTAAACCAATCAGGATGTTGTTTGTAAATGGGATTTTCTTTATGAATATGGTTTGAAACAAAATCCATAATCACATTCATATTGTTTGCATGTGCTGTAGAAACTAATTCTTCAAGCACAGCATCATTTCCAAAACGGGTGTCTACTTTTGTTTCGAGCACTGGCCAATACCCGTGATATCCTGAGAACCAGCGCCTAGGCTTTGGGTATTCTTGCCAAGCCCCCTGCGGATTTTGAACAATAGGTGAAACCCAAATTGTGTTAATTCCTAAATTCTTAAAGTAGCCATCTTTAATCTTTTGTGTAATCCCAACAAGGTCGCCACCTTGGTAATCGGCTTTGAAATCTACACGTTTATCTAAAAGAGGTTTATCGTTTATTGAATCGCCATTGTTAAAGCGGTCCACCATCATGAAATACAAAATGGATTTGTAAAAATCGTCGCGTTTTAACTGTGAAGTTTGGGTTGGAACTTTGCCTTTCAATAATGGAATAAGCAAGTCGTTACTCGATCCGTTTTCATTGAATGCCCATACACGCAAGGTTGAACGCTCCATTTCAATTGCTTGCTTAGGAAGGTTAATTGTGAGTTTGTTATCTTTCAACACAAGCATATTCTCCGGTAAGCGATAATTTTCCCAAAGAACAAAATACTCAGTCACTCCGTTTTCAGAAGCAAT
>CAXNGM010000158.1:0-5952 GCA_964201695.1 Bacteroidia bacterium
CTACTTCTAGGAGCTGGTGCTAAACGAATGAACGTATCGAGCAATTCGCGTACTCCAAAATTATTGATTGCCGAACCGAAAAATACGGGTGCAATATGTCCTTCGCGAAAACGATTGTTATCGAAAGGATCGTAAACACCTTCAATCAATTCAATATCCTGACGCAATTGATCGGCATCTTTTTTACCAACGATTTCCTCCAACAAAGGATCTGTCAGACTTTTAATGGTGAGAATATCTTCTTCGATTTTGGTTTTGTTAGCATTGAACAAATTCAAACTCCCGTCGAAAATATTATATACCCCTTTAAACGTCGCTCCAATGCTTATCGGCCAACTTAATGGACGCACCTTGATATGAAGCTTACTTTCCAATTCATCTAACAAATCGAAGGGATTCTGACCTTCACGATCCATCTTGTTAATGAAAACAATCACAGGCGTATCGCGCATTCGACAAACTTCCATGAGTTTTTCGGTTTGTTCCTCCACTCCTTTCACACAATCTACCACTAGAATTACGCTATCTACAGCTGTTAAAGTACGGTAAGTATCTTCCGCAAAATCCTTGTGGCCAGGTGTATCTAGCAGGTTTATTAGAACATCGCGGTATTTAAAATTCATCACCGAAGTGGCAACCGAAATTCCACGTTGCTTCTCAATCTCCATGAAATCGGATGCAGCCGTATTTTTTATCTTGTTCGATTTTACAGCACCAGCTGTTTGAATAGCTCCTCCAAAAAGCAGCAATTTCTCTGTCAGTGTTGTCTTTCCCGCATCGGGGTGGGAAATAATTGCAAACGTTCTACGCTTGCCAATCTCTTCTTGAATTGTACTCATAAGGGCCGCAAAAATAGGAAAACCAAACGGCTTAATTCATACGAACAATTTTGAATTCCGTTCGACGATTCATTTGACGCCCTTGTTCGGTATCGTTACTAGCAATTGGTTGACGGAAAGACCTTCCAAAAGCAGCGATATTTTTCGGATTAATGCCATTTCGAACCAAATAATCGCGCACAACGTTGGTTCTGTTTTCACTTAATTTTTGGTTGTAATCCATGCTTCCAACATTATCGGTATGTCCAGAAATCTCAACAACCATTGCTGGATATTGCTTCATCATAGTGAGTAATGTATTGAGTGCTTTGTAGGAAGTTGGGCGCAATGTAGATTTATTAAAATCGAAGAAAATGTTGTTCAACACAATCTTCGCCCCTTTTTCAGCACGAACCAAGGCAACATCATGCACAATTTCCTGACGGATTTTGCTTTCTGGAATATTAATCTGTTCTGAATAATTCAAATAGCCATTCAATTGCACCGACATATTTAAAATTGCACCGCTGTGCACAATACAATCATATTTCCCGGGCTTGTAATACATTAAAACGGGTTGACCACCAAATTCTGAAAGATCAATTTGAGCCGTTAAATCTTCTCCAGTAACAGCATCATAAATTCGTCCTTTCAAGACCGAAACCTGTGTATTTTCAAGTCGGTTGAGCTCGAATGATTTTTTAATATCCTGATCTGAATCTGAAACACGCACATTAAGTGTGTCTGATAAAAATGCGTAATCGACTGCTTTAATTTGAACCGCATAGAGTCTTCCTGGAGGCAAGGTGGTTTTGTAATCTCCGTTTTTATCCGATGTGCATGATTTAACAATCTCCAATGTAGCAGCATCCATAAAGTCGAGTTGACTGATTAATGGAATCTTAGAAGATCGATCATTGACTGTACCTGAAACTTTTATTTGAGCAAAACGGCTCATTTCAACTTGTCTCAGAACAACTTGGTTTGCTGCATCCAAAGGAAGTTCTACAATTTCCGAAAATGGGGCATATTTATTTGCATTTACTTCAATTTCGTATGACTTCCCTACTGGTAAGTTTGCAGAAGCATCGCCGTTTTCTGTTTGTTTTTCGATGATTAATTCCCCGGAAGCTGCATCACGAATGCTGATATTAGCAAGAATTGGTTTTAGTGAAGTTGTATCGCGAATGCTAATTTTTAAAGAACTTAACAATTCAGCTTCTTCCAAAAAATTCATCACATAAATATCCTTATCGCCATAGCCTTCTTCTCTGTATGAAGAAAAATAGGCGCTTTTTCCATTTTTCGTGATGATAAAAAACACATCATCTTCAGGCGAATTTATTGGGTAACCCATATTTACAGGAGCACTGAAACGATCATTCTCCCAGGTAGTTTTAAACACATCAAACCCACCCATCGAATTGAATCCTTTGGAAGAAAAATAAACGGTTTTTCCATCGGGATGAAAATAAACGCCGTCTTCGTCGTATGCCGAATTAATTACATTTCCGGCATTTCGGATATTGAAGGCATTTCCTTGTCCATCCAAATCGGCTATGTAAATATCTTTCCCACCAAATCCACTCGAATCTTTACGAATCGAAATAAAGAAAAGGTACTTTCCATCAGGCGAATAGGTTGCATGATTTTCGTACCCGCGTGTATTGATTCCCTTCAATGGGATTGGGATTGACCACGTAATTCCGGTTAAGGTTGATTCGAAAATATCGCCACCATTGCTCGTTCGGTATATGAGTAGTTTCTTTCCATCGGCAGAAAGGTTTATACTGGCATCGTGATCGTCTTCATTGATGGGTTTTCCAATATTTTTGGCAGGTGCCCAATCGCTATCAATTTTGTAGGTAATATAGATGTCTTCGTAAAACAAAGAATCTTCCGCATCCACCATTCCTCCGGTTGTATTCTCTCTGCGCGATGTGAATATCAATTTGCTTTCATCTTCAGAAAACAC
This sequence comes from Bacteroidia bacterium, assembly GCA_964201695.1. Lineage (GTDB taxonomy): Bacteria > Bacteroidota > Bacteroidia > M30B66 > M30B66 > CALQRR01. The sequence goes on from CAXNGM010000158.1 coordinate 2,794, forward strand.
TGGCGCATAATCGGGGAATTTGCTATTCACTCCAGGACCTAGATTGTCGATGCGCACTGGAACCGGTTTTTTCAGTAGTTCTATTCCCGATTTACATTCAACGATGGATTTTTCTGCTTTGGCAATTTTCTTCTCATCAGCATTTGCTTTTAAAGCATCAATATAGGTTTCGTAAATCCGAATGGCTTTGTTGAATTCCAAATTGTATTGATATGCGTTCCCGAGAGATAATAAAAAATCGATACCCAAATCGACATTCAGCTTGCGTGCTCTTTCCAAATAAGGAAGTGATTTTAATCGATCGACTTGCAAATTGAGGTAACACAATCCTATTTGGTGATTTAAATCGGCGTTGTCTGGATTGAAATCTTGAGCAACAAGATAATTTTCGAGTGCTTGTTGAAAGTAAACAGGGCCACGAAGAAAAAAATAATCGCCTTTTTTTAATGCGTCATCCGCTTTTTTAAACTCCGCTTCTTTCGTTGGGAAATTCTTTGATTTAAATTCAACATTGCTTATTTGTCCGTTCAAATGGACCGAAATACTTAGAATACTAAGAACAAATAAGAAGCGAAAAATGCGTTGAAAAGTAGCGTATTTCATTCGAGCATTGTTGATTTATTAATCACGAAAATAAGAGGTTGTTTTCAACTTTAAACGATTTGCCATTCAAAACTTTAGGCATTTACCAACATACAATGTTATTAACATCATTGCTTTTGCCAATGACGAAACCAATTCTGAACGATTTGTTTACCTTCAGGAGTTAGAATTGATTCGGGATGGAATTGAACTCCCCAAACGGGTTTATTAGCATGAATAAATGAGAGTATTTCTCCTTGGGAATCTTGAGCCGTGATGCGTAAATCATCAGGAAATGTGTTTGTATTCGCGGTCCATGAATGATAACTACCTGCATCAAATTCATCCGAAACACCATCGTACATTGGCATTTTTGACGTAATGATACCTTTTCGAGCTACACCATGATATACCTCATTTAATTGCGAAAGTGTACCACCTAATGCCATCGTAATTGCTTGATGTCCGAGGCAAACACCTAATGTGGGTTTGTTTTTAATAGCCAAATCAACCCAATGCAATAGTTCTCCCATTTCTTCGGGCAAGCCCGGGCCAGGAGAAATAACCACAGCCGCAGATTCTAAAATATCGGAATCTTTAATGGCATCAACACGCATGGTTCGAGGCCTTTCTCCATGAATTTCTTCAAGCAAATGAACCAAATTGTAAGTAAAAGAATCGAAATTATCAATCAATAAAATAGGATGATTCATTCAGTTAAATAATATTGGTTTGCAAGTACAGAATTTTCTGCAATTTTACGCCAAAGATGTTCGCCAATAAAATCCTTTGTTTATTCTTATTTGCTGTGCTTTGTTTGAGCTTAGAAATTGTGCATGCGCAAGAGCCAATACAAATAAATGCTCCCATTTTACGCACTTCTATTTCTGCAGAATCGGGATTTTTAAGTTATAAAGGCGATGAAGCTGAAAGTCGTTTTAGCGCAAACAATACCAATATCGGATTCGCATTTAACCTTCATTATTCTTATTGGAGAGTTTCATTCAATGCTTCATCTGCTTCACTAACTTGGAACGAGCAATCTAATTTATCTCGAAGTAATTTCCAATGTTCGATGAAGAATGCAGGCATCCTAGCAGGGCGTTTTCTTTTTAACACAAACGAAGGAAAACGCTTTAATCCTTATGCAATGATCGGGATTTCAACTTTGAGATCGAACACCCAAACCGATTTATTGGATCAAAACGGAATCGCCTATCAATATTGGAGCGACGGAACTATCCACGCTGTTTCGGAAGTAAATGGGGATGATGCAGAATCTTCATTAATAAAACGCGATTACACCTATGAAACACCCTTAGCTTTGAATCAAACAAGCATGAGTTTCCCTATAGAATTAGGAATTTCTGCAAGTATATCTCCTAGAACATCCATCGAAGTATCCTGGAAGAATTTGCTACTACAGTCCGACAATATCGATGCGAACACAAGCAATGCCCGTTGGGATAATATCCAGCAAATCAACATGAAAGTAACCTTTTCCTTGTTCAAAAAGGCGAAACAAACCAAAAAGATTGTACCACCTTCACTCATAAATTACAGGGATGTCGATTTGCGGGCTTTGATGAATGAGGACGAAGATGCTGATGGGGTAGTTGATTCGAAAGACAAGTGTTTTGGAACACCTAAAGGCGCAAGTATAGATAAAAACGGATGTATGTTGGATATGGATTCCGATGGAATTCCTGATTATATAGACAAACAGAACGATACGCAAGCCGGTTCTTGGGTTGATGAACAAGGAATTGCCCAAAGCGATGCGTGGATTAAAGAACATTACCGCGATTCGAGTAGTTATTTTGTGCAGGTGTTACGGAAAATCAACCGCAATTCACGTCCATTTCCCATCCGAAAGTATATTCCGAAAGAAAATTTACAACGTTGGATTGAATTATTGGATGAGCATCCCGAATGGCGAACTCGTTCAGAAATTAGCGGAGATAAATTCCCAAGCGATCTGAAAATCATTGATAGTAATAATGACCATTATATCAGCTTAAAAGAATTGCAACAGGCAACTAATAAGCTATTTGATGGTGACAAATCAATCAACGAAGAACTTCTCAATAAAGCCATGAACTATGCGTTTAATGAACAGTAAACTAGCATTTTTCTTTCTAATGGGAGGTTCGGTTTGGGCACAAAATCCCGAAATTAAGATTAATGGAGCTTCGCAAGCACGATTTGGATTTAGCACGTCAATCAATATTCAAATCGTTCGCAACGATGTAAAAGGCCCAGCGCGACTTATTGCTCATATACCCGAAGGTTGGACATTGTTGAATCCGGTTGCAGAAACAGCATTGTATTCACAAACTGGCAATGATGCAAAAGCTGTTTGGATTGAATTTCCATTGAAAGACACGGTGTACTGTTCTATGCAATTTAATATCCCAGAAAGTTATCTCGGTAACGCTAGCATTCAAGCAACATTGGAGTATTTCAATAATGGAAATAAAAAACACGTGAACGGCATTCCATTTCCGATTGAAGTTCGAAAGTTTTATTCGCGACTTTAATACGAACCATTTCTTCGTCTAATAAACCACTCAGCTC
>CAXNGM010000159.1:0-5940 GCA_964201695.1 Bacteroidia bacterium
CATCCAAAACCAAGAGGAGCATCACAGTGGGCAGCCCGGGCAGCAACCCGGGGTTTGCGGGCAGCCCGGGGTTTAAACCCCGGGATGCCTAAGCAAACCAAGCAAAAACCTCATCTAACCTAAGAGATGACTTCTGAGTAGCAGAAATATCCCGAATAACCTCCCCTTGATCGAGCTGGATAATACGATCGCCCACTTTGATGCAATGCTGGAGTTCATGTGTGACCATGATGGCTGTGAGGTTTTTTTCTTTGATGATGCGGGAGGTTAGGTTAAGAACAAGCTCTGCAGAGCGTGGATCGAGAGCTGCTGTGGGTTCGTCGAGGAGTAATAAATCGAGCGTGTCGAATGTGGCCATTAGTAGGGAAAGGGCCTGTCGTTGTCCTCCAGAGAAACTTCCCATGAGTTGACCCAAACGGTTTTCGAGGCCCAAGTTTAGGATGCTAACATGCTCGGCGACTTTCTTACGAAAAGCAGCATTGATTCCGATTTTTAAGCCTTTGGGTTGGGTTCGTAAAGAAGCGATGCGGAAATTATCGAGTAAAGTTAAATCCGGCGCGGTGCCTAAAGTAGGATTTTGGAAAACTCTCGCTATGCATGGACTTCGCAGGTATGCTGCTTCGTTTTGCAATTCTTTTCCATTGAGCAGTACTTTTCCCGAATTCGGCAATAATGTCCCCGCAAAAATATTTAATAGCGTCGATTTACCCGAACCATTCGAACCAAGTAAAAGTGTGAAAGACCCTTTATCTATACTGAGATTTATATGCTTGAGAGCATTAACCTCCTGAGCTGTTCCTGCGTGAAACGTCAGATTTACATCGTTGATTTCGAGCATCAGGAAGATAGTTTTTTGTTAAACTGCGGGAGACTTACGAAAACCAACACCACCAAGGCCGTTATTAATTTGAGTAAGTTAGGATCGGCACCCGATGCCAGGGTAAAAGCGATGATTAATCGAAATACAACACATCCGAAAAGCACACCGAAAATGCGCCAAAGAATACCATTTTTCTTAAGCAAAGTCATTGTTGTTTCACCAATCATAACGGAACCTAATCCAAAAATAACAATTCCAATTCCCATATTGATGTCGCTAAATTGTTGGAGCTGAGCAACAATACTTCCACTCAACGCGGTAAGCGCATTGGCAATACCAAGTCCTATAATCTTCATGCGATTGGTGTTAACGCCCATGGCACTGACCATCGATTCGGAATTTCCGGTGGCGCGCATAGCGATTCCAAAATCGGTTTTTAACATATAAAAAAGCAAGAATCCAATGAGGAGGGTTACTGCCAATAATAAAAGAATTTGATTGATATAGGGGTTTGAAACTAATTCAATGGACGCAAAAACATGGTTCACTTGAAGGAGCGGTATGTTTGACCGTTTCATTATCATTAAGTTGATAGAATACAAGGCCGTCATTACGATAATCCCCGACAATAGGGCATTTACTCGTAAGCGTGTGTGTATAAAACCCGTTAACATTCCTGCGATTGCACCACCGAGGAAAGAGAACAAAAGAGCCAATTGCCAATTCGATCCATTACTTAGCTGAATGGCAGTGATAGCAGCACCCAGCGTGTAACTTCCGTCGGTTGTGATGTCGGGAATATTAAAAATCTTCAGGGATAAATAAATTCCCCAGCCAAGCATGGTAAGCGACAGGCCGAGGCAAATGGCGGTGAGGTAAAACTGCATCAGGAAACCGGTTGAAACTCTTTGCCTGCAATAAACTTGTATCGTTTAGCTTGAGCCGGATTTACCATGCGGGTTCGTTTGATGAGTTTTCGCGGTTTCGGCAAAACTCCAGAATGAAGAAATTGTGCTGCATCCTGTCCTGATGCATAGCCCCAATCGAACATATTTGCACCGAATCCTGCAAGTGCTCCACGGCTTACCAGTCCTGCTTCGGAAGTAATAATGGGAATCATGGCCTTATCGCAGCTACTCACAATGGTTTCGAAGGATGCGAAAATGGTATTGTCGGGCAGGGCAAAGAACACATCAATTTTTTGATCGATAAGACGTTCAATTACTAATTGTGTTTCGGCAGAATTATTAGCGGGCAAAGAAACGAGCTCCAAACCAAGTGCGGCCGCATCTTTTCGAATACGTTCGAGCGCATCCACACTTTGCGGTTCGCTTTGGTTGATGAGTGCCCCTACCCGTTTGGCCTGCGGAAAAATTTCATGAATCAGCGTGATGGCTGTATCGATGTATTCGAGGGTTTCGTAAACACCGAAAAGGTTTGTAGGATCTTGTCCCTTTGCATTGCGTAAACCAGCCAATTCGGGACTCGGGCTCACCATCATACATACCGGAATTTGATTGGTTTTTTGAACCGCCGAAATGGTCGCGACCGTGGTGTTAGTAGCAATTAAATTGACCTGTTGGGAAATGAAATAATCGACCGATTGTGTTAATGCAGGAATATCGCCTTGGGCATTTCGGTATATTACATTCAAGTTTTTGCCTTCAATGTACCCGCTGTCTTTCAAAGCGGTGAAAAATCCTTTTTTGGCTTCGGCAACTGTTGCATCTTCAAATGCGTCGAGAAATGCGATGGTTTTAGCGTCGTTATTTTTTGTTGAGTTGCACGAAAGTATCGTGATAAGGGATAGTATGGTAGAAATGAGGAATAGATGTTTCATTCCACAAAGTAACCAAATACCAACCGGATTTTTATTGGGAATTTGATATTCTAAGAAACCTGTGAACGGATAAGTGGAATTGAAAGCAGGTGACGAACCGTTTCCATATCGAATGGTTTGGAGAGGAAGTCGCGAACCATCGGGTAACTTCGGGCTTTCTTCACATCTTCAGGATCGATTGAAGAAGAATACATATACACATTCGCGAAACGATGCATGGCTTGCATTTCCTCTAAAAATTGCCATCCCGTAATGCCCGGCATGTTAATGTCGAGTAATAAAATATCGGGCTGGGCAGGATCCAATCGGAGCTTTTCCAAAGCCATTTTGGCACTTGTAAACTCTGTGATTTTGATTGTTGGGTCGGCATTTTTCATTAGTCGGGTTGTGATGTAAGTAATCACTTGATCGTCGTCGACTATCCAAACATTCTGAATGCGCTTATCATCTTGATCGTTAAGAAATAGACTTTTCTCAATGTCTACATCCAATTCTGCGAGTGCCTGCCCCATTTCGTGCACCACCCCATCGAGTTGGCTTGTTAACATGCGCAATGTTTCGAGCGTAATGGTAACATCTTGTCCCGAATGTGAATCGCTTTTAACAAGCTCTATTAAACCTAAAATATTGGCAAGTGGCTGGCGGATTTTATGAGATGTGATAAATGCAAACTCTTTGAGGCGTTTGTTTTGTTCTAGAATTTGAACTTGTATATCGCGTTTTTCAGTAACGTCAGCGAAATATGCTGAAATAGCTTTCTTGCCATTTACTTCAACTAATTTTCGAATTAACTCGACATAAATTTGTTTACCCGTTTGCGTTTTCAGGCAATATTCTTTTTGATTTAGCTGATGATTCTGAACTAGTTTTTGGGATTCTTCTATGAACTCCGCTTTTCCGGATTCAGGAAGATGATTGAACTGTACTTGAAGAATATTTTTCCCAAGCAAATCCTCGCGTTTGTATTCAAACAAGTTACAATATGCCTGATTTACACGAATGAAAATTCCCTGAGTATCGGTAAAACACATAGGCATAATTGCCTCTTCAAAGATATCATCGTAATCGGCCCAATTCTGAAGGATTTTTTTTTCGTGTATTTTCCGGTTTGTAATATCGGTTTCAAAAACAATAAAACCTTTCAGCAAATTGTCTTTGTCTTCTACTGGAGAAATATCCATCTGAACCCAATACTGCTTTCCTTCTTTCGAATAAATCACCTGTTCGGAAGTAATAAATTCAGCATTTCTTATTTTATCGTCGATGTCCTTTGCACCGGATAAATCGGTTTCCGGTCCATGCAGAAATTCCTGAGGTCGTTTACCCATTATATCGTTTAACGAGTAGCCCGAAAGTTCCGAAAAACGTTCGTTTACCCATATAATTCGGCCTTCTCGATCCATTATTCGAATAGCAAATCCATTTCCTTTTGAGAGCAGAGATAATTTTTCGAAATCAAATAAATTATTCATAAAAACGCATTCTAATTCAAGGAGATGATACCTTGATTTTGATAGAATGGTTGCAAAGAATGATTGCTTTTAATGACCAATATCGCCGCTTAATTTACATAGAGACGTTTGTCGAACTGCGTAAAAAAGAAAATCCAATCAAAGTCATAAACCTTATCTATAAAGGAATGTAAGCGTTTGATTGGATTTAAAACGTTCAGAATAAGTGCTTAAACTTTCAGGTGTTTCAATTAAATCAGAAAGTTCGAAGCGATTAATCGATCTATCTCAACAGAGAATGCATCGATACATTTTTGTCGAGAATGCCCAACAAATCGGAAATGGCAACACGTTCCTGAGTCATTGAATCTCGGTGGCGAATGGTCACCGTATTGTTTTCAAGACTTTCGTGATCGACCGTTACACAGAAGGGCGTTCCAACAGCATCGTGACGACGGTAGCGTTTTCCGATAGTGTCTTTTTCTTCATAATGACAACGGTAAGACGATTTTAAGCTATCCATGATTTCACGAGCTTTTTCAGGCAAACCATCTTTCTTCATAAGCGGCAAAATGGCCACTTTAATTGGTGCCAACTGCGGCGGAAGCGCTAATACTGTTCGAACTTCCTTCTTATCGCCTTCACCAACTTCTTCTTCCTGATAGGCATTTATGAGCGTAAGTAAAAACATGCGGTCTAACCCAATCGAAGTCTCAATAACATACGGAATGTAGTTTTGATTGATTTCTGGATCAAAATACTGCATCTTTTTACCAGAGAATTCCTGGTGTTGCTTTAAATCGAAGTCAGTACGTGAGTGAATTCCTTCTACTTCTTTAAATCCAAATGGAAATTGAAACTCAATATCGGTTGCTGCATTGGCATAATGCGCCAATTTTAAATGGTCGTGGAAACGGTATTTACTTGTTGCTGTTCCTAACGAAAGATGCCATTTTAAACGGGTCTCTTTCCAATGTTGAAACCATTCCATCTCGGTTCCTGGTCGAACAAAAAACTGCATTTCCATTTGCTCGAATTCACGCATACGCATGATAAACTGACGAGCAATGATTTCATTACGAAACGCTTTTCCAATTTGTGCAATACCAAACGGGATTTTCATTCTTCCGCTTTTTTGCACATTGAGGAAATTCACAAAAATACCCTGTGCAGTTTCAGGACGAAGATACACCGCATCCGAATCCTCGGCTACCGAACCCATTTGCGTACTAAACATCAAATTGAATTGGCGTACATCTGTCCAGTTGCGGGTTCCACTTATCGGACAGGCAATTTCGTGAGCAACAATTAAATCGCGCATGGCATCTAAGTTATTGTCGTTCAATGCCTCGTTCATAGCTGCTTCCAACTCACTTGCCTTATCGGTTTTTCCTTTCTTTTCGTATTTCTCAATCTGCTCCTCCAAAAGTTGGTCTGCACGGTAGCGCTTCTTCGAATCTTTGTTGTCGATCATCGGATCGCTAAATCCATCCACATGTCCAGACGCTTTCCAAACTTTGGGATGCATAAAAATGGCTGAATCAATTCCTACGATGTTTTCGTTCATCTGCACCATCGATTTCCACCAGTATTCTTTGATGTTGTTTTTTAATTCAACTCCATTTTGTCCATAATCGTAAACAGCACCAAGGCCATCGTATATTTCGGAAGATTGAAAAACAAAGCCATATTCTTTGGCATGCGCGGTCACTTTTTTAAAGAGTTCGTCTGGCTGAGACATAATTATTTAATTATTGGTATGAGTTTTTTGTTAGATTAATTTCTGAGAGCGATTCTATTGAAAGAGGACTGATGAAATAAAATTAGCT
>CAXNGM010000160.1:0-5937 GCA_964201695.1 Bacteroidia bacterium
GTTTCTGAAACAGAACTTATAAAAATCGCAGTAAAATCAATGGGACTCGATGAACTCGGACCATTTGAGCCCGAAAAACGAGTGATTGAATATTTGCTAAAAGATGCTTCCGATGAGAAATTGGTGAATATGAGTCTGAAAGCATTCGCCGATGAAACGTCTTCCGAATCTCCTGCTCCAGGTGGTGGATCAATTTCGGCATATGTTGGCGCTTTGGGAATTGCTCTTGCTGGAATGGTGGCAAATCTAAGTTCGCATAAACGTGGCTGGGATGCTCGATGGAAAGAGTTTTCGGATGTTGCTGAAAAAGCTGAATCGCTTAAAAAACAGCTCATTCAAATGGTTGATGAAGATACTCGAGCGTTTAATAAAATTATGGATGCCTTTGGTTTGCCCAATGGAAGCCCAGATGAAAAAGCTGCTCGTAAAATTGCCATTCAAGCAGCTACATTGTATGCCATTGAAGTTCCTTTTAAAGTCATGCAATTATCGGCTGCAACACTCGACATAATTCAACAAATGGCCGAACATGGAAACCCGAATTCAGTTTCGGATGCGGGTGTGGGAGCACTTTGTGCGCGAACTGCCGTGTTAGGTGCTTGGTTGAATGTAAAAATAAATTGTTCGGGCTACGACGATGCTAATTTCGTTAGTGAAACACTTAATAAATGTGAATCTATTGTAAACGCAGTAAACAAACATGAGACTGTTATTCTGGAGATTGTTCACCAGAAAATTTCGAATCCGTCTTAAGTCTTTTTAAACAGAATACGAAGCCTGTTCGATTTCTCGAGCAGGCTTTTTTTAATCAATCAGGGTAACGCGTCCAATTAATTGTTTCGCCAAATTCTCAGAATTGGTAACTGTTGCGCGCCAAACATACACATCTTGTTGGCATGGGTTTCCAAGATATTCACCGTTCCAACCCTCAAGAGGATCGGTTCCCTCGTAAATTAATTCTCCCCAACGATCGAAAATTTCCAATAGAAAATTCTTAGCATAGGTAACTTTTATTAAGAATAACTCATTGGTTCCATCTCCATTCGGGGTAAATGCATTGGGAGCATAAATAGTTGGAAATGGATTAATCTCAATGCTTTTACAAAGTTCATCAATACAGCCATGAAGAGAAGTTACACGTAAACAAGCCGTAAATTGTCCAGTATCCGGAAATACATGCGTTGGCGATTCTTGTGTTGAGATTGTTCCATCACCAAAGTTCCAACGATACGTATTGGCCAATTCACTTTCCTGAATAAAATGATATTCTGGATTTAAGATATCTGCAATTTGAGGATTATAACTAAAGCGCGCTTCTGGCATAGGATAAACCTCAACAATTCCCTCCGAAACAAGTGTGGATGAACATCCATAAACATCGGTTAGAGTCACAGTAGCATTCTGAAAACCACTCTCTGTAAAACAGATGTTTTGCATTTGACCAAGTCCATTTTCTCCATTGGTAAAATTCCAGTTATACGATTGCAATGAAGAAGTGCCCGTCGAATTCATTGAGAAATTAACGCAAACCGGCGAACATCCTTGCACAATATCGGCTGTAATTATTCCTTGAGGAAGTTCTCTTAAAAGCACAGCATGCGAATCGATTGCTGCACACCCAAAAATATCGGTTGCAATGGCAGAATAGATTCTTGAAACGTTTGGATTATCAGTTAATGTATCTCCTTCTGTACTGAAACCTGGCCAAACAATATTAGTGTGGCTTGTTCCACCTGAAGCTTCTGCAATTAATCGTATTTCTTCTCCTTCACATACATAATCGCTACCCGAAATCACAATCTGCACCGGATCTGGTTGAGGCAGAACAATAGTAGCCGCTTGGAAACATCCGTTTGCATCGGTTACATTCACTTGATATGTTCCTGCAATTAAATTTTCTGCATTGATGCCCGATTGCCCATTAACCCAAGTTACAGAATAAGGCGCTGTACCTTGATTTAAATCGGCTTGAAGCGCACCGTCATTATATCCATAACAAGTAATTGGGTGTGTAATAAATGGATCTATTTCAACTAGTGGAATCTCAGAAACTTGAAGCGTCGTATCTATTATGCAACCATTCAAATCGCGCACAGCAATAGAATATGTGCCTGCATCTAAATTGTTGAATTGTTGTTGTGACCCAAAATTCCCATTATTAAAACTGTACTGATAAGCTGCAGTTCCTCCATTTACTGATTGAACAGTAAGACTTGCATTTGTTAAATTACAGGTTGCCACTTGAACTGTTACGTTCATTTGTGATGGACCCGGAATTTGAATCAGAGCAACAATCGAATCTAACGAACACCCATTTGCATCAAACACATGTATTGGAAAACTTCCTGCATTTAAACCTGTTTTTATATAAGGAAAAGATTGTATTGTTTGAATGGTATTATCAATCCATTGAACTTGGAATGGACCTACACCTCCTGCTATTTGAACAAGATGCGCTTCTCCATTTGGCAATCCACAAGTAGCATCAACAGTCGACAATGTAAGTAAGGTTGGAAACGAAGGCATGGTTAAAAGCGTTTGTTGGGCTGCCGAACAACCATGAGAGTCAATCGTTTGAAGAGTATATGTTCCTAAAGCTAAATTTGGAAAATTGGATATCGATTGAATTGGACCTCCGTTGAGTCGGTAATTATAAGGAGCTGTGCCACCATAAACGGTATCAACCGAAATTTCACCATTCGAAATACCACATACTGGATTTGAATGATAAATTGATAATTGAAGCGCTTGTGGCTGCCCGATAAGCACTTGAGCTGTATCTCGGCAATTGTTTGCATCGGTAACATACACACTCCATGTTCCTGCCTGAAGTGTTGTAGCCAAGGAATCGTTATCGCCATTGGTCCATACAAACTGAAAAGGAGCTGTTCCCGAATTTATTATTGCTGCCGACTGACCATCATTCCCACCAGCGCATTGTACATTTTGCAATAAATTAGTAGAAACCTCAACATCTGCAATAAAAGAAATTGTAGCGATTGTATCAAAAACACATTGGTTTTGATCCATCACACTTATCGTTACGTTTCCTGCAGTTAAATTGGGATAATTTAATTGATTGGTAAAAGCTCCTCCATTAAAACTATACGTATAAGCCGGAGTTCCACCACTTGCTCCTGTTATCAATAATGACGCATTTGATAATGAGCATGTTGCAGGTTGATTTGAGAAATTAATTGCCGTTGGCGCGCCTATTTGCAATAGCGTTACATTGGTATCGATCATACAACCATGAGCATCGCTTAATTCAACATTCCAATCGCCAGCGTACAAGGAGTCGAAAGAAATTGGCATTGAAACAATTCCCATATTGGTTCCATTTACCCATAAATTGAAAGGTGCTATTCCACCTAAAACTTGCAATGGAGAAATAACACCGTTATCGGCTCCACAAGTTGCATCAGTTAAATTCATGGATAATTGAGTCGGATAACTCAACATAGTAATAGTAGCTGATAAATTTACAATACATCCATTTGCATCTCTCACCTGAACAGCATGAGAACCAACAGATAAACCTCCAAACTGAGCAAATGAAGAAAAAACACCGCCATCAATGGCATATTCATAAGGAAATGTTCCGCCTTCAGGTGGATCTACTTGAACAACACCATTGCTCTGATTACATGTAGCTGGCTGCGCCGACAATGTTGCAAATAGAGGATCGGGTTGTGTTATGATAAACATTGTATCTACTGAACAACCAAAATTATCGGTTACTACAAGCGAATAATTGCCCGCTGCTATCCCACTTAATGAAGAAGTTGTTTGACCATTCGACCAAGTATAAGTAAATGGCCCCCAACCTTGAGCATTCGGGAAAATTGTTGCATTCGACTGATTTGAACACAAAACATCCGTTGATAAAGATTCAAATACAACACGAGGCGCAACAGTAATCATTGCAGTATCTATTGCAATAAATCCATTAGCATCGGTTACAGTTAAACTGATAATGTCAGACTGATCAGTGCATAAATTGATTTGAGATGCAGTACTTCCATTAGACCATAAATAAGTGTAAGGCGGTGTACCGTATGAAAGTTGTACTGGAAAACTTAAACATTGACCTGGACAAATTGTGTCTCCCGTTATTTCAATGTAAAAAACACAGGGAGGAACAATAATGGAAGATGCTGCATTTGCAGTACAGCCTTGGTCAGATGTCAATTGCAAGGTAATAGGATAAGTACCCGGGCCAGTAAACAAAGATGTAACATTCGATAACGAAGACGAACTTGGTGTAGATGAAGTACCCAAATTCCATTGTTGATTTGCAATAGATCCTCCGCTAATCGTACTTAATGACTGAACGAGAACCGGTAAATCGCAAGCAGGAGCTTGATATTGAATAACTGGAACAGGAAGTGGCGCGATGGTTATTGGAATTTGCACATTCGAAACGCAGCCATTGAATGCTGTTAAGCTTAATACATAATTTGTTGTAACTAGCGGAGAAACTACGGTGGTTTGAGAGGTAATATTTCCAGGGTTCCAGGTGTAGGATTCATAACCTGTTGGAGCTGTTAGGGTAACTGATTCTCCCGGACAGATTGTGTCGGCCAATGCTGCTAAAGTGGATGGCGAACACGCAGCATCGACATAAGCATAACCAAAATGCCCACCTTGACTGCAATCACCCACCGTAAATTCTGCAGTAACATTTTGCCCTAAGTAATTTGAAAGATCAACGTTTACAGTACTCCATGGCTTGTATTTAACACCAGTGCAGACTGTAGAATTAAAGAAACCTGGTAAGTCGGCAGCAGCGGAAACAATGAATTCCGAACACGGAATTACAACACCATTTTGGTCACGAAGACGAGCAATGAAAAAAGGTTGTTCAGCTGAAGAGTGTCCTGGATCTTCAAAAACAACTGCATAGCGATAAGTAAAACTTGAATTGCTTGCTCCTACTGAAAATGTTTGTGAAATTTGTTCTGCTTCCGCTCCAACATTATTATTCCCAATAAGTAAAGAACTGGTTCCACCTAAAGGATCAACCCTTGGAAAACCACCACATGGATCATTACCGGAATTTACAACCGCATGTCTCCCAGGTGAAACTCCGATGCCTGTTAATTGATAAATAGGTGTAGGTGATCCTAATGGAGCCATGATAGAATTTCCAGTTGTGGCAATCCAAGAACTTAAATTCCCATTTTCAAAGCCCATATTAGAACAAGCAGGTTGAACAGGAACTGGAGTTAAGCTTACATTTAAATCATATTGAAAACAGTTTGTACTATTGCTATTAGAAGATGAGGAAGCATCTACCAAAATATAATAGGTTAGACCAGCCGAAACAGGAACAATGGTTGAAATTCCATTTATGCCGCTTCCTGTGAGGGTTGTTAAACAATTTCCTGTACCAACACAGCCTTGAAAAACGGCTAGGATTTGACGTACTGTTCCAGTTGACCGAACATCATTCATTACAATAGAAAGAAATCCCGTTTGATTTGGCGTAACAGCATACATCCAATCTTGTCCGCCAAATGGTGTTCCATTAACTGCGTTAGCAAGACATGAATTTGCCCCATTGTAATCGTTTAAATCACCACAAAGAGTTTGATTGTTTGTAAAAAAAGGTAACTGAATTGGATTTGCCAAGGCTGTATTGCAGTCATTTCCCCCTTGAGAAAATACCATCATAGGCGACAGAAGAGCCGCTAATAATACAATGAATATTTTATTGAATGGGGACCAATTCATAAATACGTATATTTAAAATGCGATTAGCTATGGTCGGGTCAGGAGCTTTTCCCATTCTTGAACGTATTAGTATTGCTGCGGTTTCAGTTTTTAGGTGCTCATGTAAGTTCAGCGATTATATAGGAGAGTAATTTGAATTATTTAATTGATTATGTGTATCTTAGAATGATTTTTCAAGAAAATATACTGGATAGATTTAAC
>CAXNGM010000161.1:0-5880 GCA_964201695.1 Bacteroidia bacterium
TTTGTGGGAATAAAGGCCTGAACACGTATCGAAGATTCCGATTGCTCGATATGAAATCCGCATTGGAGCATCAAATCGATGGTCATTTGAAGATAGGGCTGCGAAATAATTTGCCCTTGAGGTTCCAAAATGAGGTCATTTTCCATCAAGGGAGCAACAAGTAACAATGCCGATAAAAATTGACTGCTCATGGAAGCATCGATTGGAATTTTTCCGCCTTTCAATTTCCTACCTCGAATAATCAATGGTGCAAAACCCTCTTTATGTTGATACTGAATATCTGCTCCCAACAAACGAAGTGCATCAACTAAAGGCGCAACCGGACGCTCCATTAATCGCTCGGAACCGCTTAAAACTCCTTCGTATTCATCCAAAGAAGCTAGGTAAGACAAGAAAAATCGAAAGGTTGTACCTCCAGCTCCTGCATTTGCTGAAGTTGGTAATTGTGTGATAAGTTCCTGCAAATTTTGAGTATCGGAAGCATCCGAATAACCAATTCCTCGAATACCACCATTTGAAATAGCCTCTAAAATCAATAATCTATTGCTGATGCTTTTGGATGCAGGCAAATCGATCGTCCCGCTTATGGAAGAACTTGATGATACCAATTCAATTGTGCGCTGCATACTTCAAATAGATTCGTAATGCATTTTCTATGGACTGCTTATCAGCTTGTATGTTCAATGCAATTTGACCTGGTTTCTGAATCAAGCTAAATGTCACATTTCCTTGTTTGTTCTTTTTGTCAGAATACATGAATTGGAGCAATGAATCCAGCTCGTTTTCGTTGAATTGAAATAGGGTAAAATGTTTCATCAACAATTCGACATATTTAGTAATGACGTTCGAATCGGTCAAAATATGAAGTTGCTCTGCAAGTATTAGTTCAGCCAAAATGCCCGATGCAACAGCAAATCCATGCAACAAATCCTCATTTCGCTCAAATGCAAGTGCTTCAAAAGCATGTGCTATGGTGTGACCGAAATTCAATTGTTCTCGTATTTCCTTTTCTTGAAAATCGGTATTGGTAATATGGCATTTGAATCGAATGCTTTTTTCAATGATTTCGGACCAGTTGCTTGTTTGTTGAATATCAAAATTCGAAACTTCTTCCCATTCATCTTCTCCAGAAAGTAATGCATGCTTTACCATTTCGGCAAAACCGGAAATTCGTTCATCGGCGGGAAGTGTTTGAATAAAGTCTGGAAATACAAGAACAGCTCTAGGTTGAGTAAATGTCCCCAACATATTTTTTAGTCCACCGAAATTCACACCTGTTTTGCCTCCAACCGAAGCATCGACCATAGCCAAAAGTGAAGTTGGGATCTGAATTAAATCGATTCCTCGCATATAGATTGAAGCGGCAAATCCACCCAAGTCGCATACAATTCCGCCTCCCAAATTGATGATTAAACTTTTTCTTCCGGCTCCCTCATTCAATAAAAACGAGCACAATCGTTCTACCTCACTAAGCGATTTATGGGCTTCTCCCAAATGCAATTCAAAAACGGGCGCCGCAATTAATTGAGGGATTTCTTCAAGCAGAATAGGCAAACACGCTTGTTTAGTATTGACATCGCAAACAATTATAATGCGCTCATTTTGATAATGGGAAAGTATCGAATTCAGTTTTTTCAATGAATCTCGACCAATTACAATGAATGGATCTGATGAAATTTGATTCGACTCCATTGAACAAAAGTAGCATAAACAAGTTTTGAAAGGGTAAAAATTAGCATTCAACATTGCGATAAATCTTTTAGGTTTGTTGTTTAAATTTAGGCTTGATGGTGTCATTCGAAAACACAGAAATTGCATTTAAAAGTAAAACCAACATTGAACTTGAAAAAGCGTGGTGGCTATTTCGATTTATAGGGAATAATCAGCTTGTTCGACTAACAAAACCCTTTGCGGGAATTGCTGTGAAAATTGGATTTCCATTTCGCTACATGATCAAACAAACCATCTTCCAGCACTTTTGCGGAGGTGAAACCATCGGCGATTGTGAAGAGAAAATTGACAGTTTGGCCTCCTTTCATGTTCGTACTATTCTTGATTATTCGGTAGAAGGCAAAGAATCAGAAGCCGACTTTGATCGCACAACACAAGAAATTATTGATACCCAAGAACGTTCGGTATTAGACGAGCACATTCCTTTTTCGGTATTCAAACTAACCGGTATTGCTCGTTTCGAATTGCTCGAAAAAGCGAGTTCTTCCGAACCATTATCAGAAACAGAACGCATTGAATTCGATCGTGTAAGCATGCGTGTTGAACGCATCTGCAAACGTGCTTTTGAACTAGATCGCTGTGTAATGATGGATGCCGAAGAAAGTTGGATTCAGCCCATCATGGATAAATTGATGTTGGATATGATGCGAAAATTCAACAAGGATCGCGCAGTTGTATACAATACCTTTCAAATGTATCGTCACGACCGCTTGGAAAAGCTCAAAGAACTCCATACTTATGCAGCCAATGAATCATTTTTTGCTGGCGTAAAATTGGTGCGTGGTGCCTACATGGAAAAAGAACGCAAACGTGCTTTGGAAATGAGCTATCCATCCCCCATTCAGAAAGATAAGCAGTCCACAGATTTGGATTACAATGCGGCATTGAATTTCATGGTTGAACATATTGATCAATTTGCCTTCTGTGCTGGATCTCATAACGAAGACAGTTCGGCCATGTTGGTTGATTTGATGGAGAAAAATAATATTCACCACAACGACAATCGGGTTTATTTTTCACAATTGCTTGGAATGAGCGATCATATCAGCTTTAACTTATCGAACGCGGGATATAATGTTGCCAAATATGTTCCGTATGGCCCAGTAAAAGATGTGCTTCCGTATTTAATTCGCAGAGCGGATGAAAACACATCAGTAGCAGGACAAACAAGCCGCGAGTTGTCCTTAATAAGCAAAGAACGTACTCGGAGAAAAAATCATAGAAAATGATTTGATTCAATATTAAAAGGGTAGTTAAAATATGAATCGATTTTGCATTATGAAAAATTAATCATAAAGTTCATCTCGTTTTTGTATGTTTGAATTCATTTTTTAAAGCGAACCATCCGCAATGAAAAGAAGTTTTTTAGTACATACGCTCCTTTTAATTCTTTTGCCCATTTGTTTAATTCAGGCACAAACAGATGCTTACCGAACTGAAAGTCTTGGTCTTCTTGAAAAAGGAGAAGCGGCGAAAGCTTTAGAAAAAATGACTGAGGCAGTAAAAATTGCACCGGAAGTTGCAGAAAATTGGTTTGTTTTAGGGAAAGCGCATAATGCCATGAAGAATGGGAAAGCGGCATTGGTCGATTTTCAAAAAGCTGATTCTTTGAAGTTAGCGAGTTCTGAATTTTACCTGATTTATGGAATCACCTTTTTTGATGTTGGCAATAACAAAGAAGCATTTAATTGCTTTGAAAAAGGATTGAAAATAGATTCTAAGAATTTCGAATTGTATTTTAACAGAGCCTTGGTTTGGATTGAGTTACAGAGACCTGCCGATGCCATAGAAGATCTGGGTAAAACATTGGAATACAAACCCGAGTTTTTGGAAGCCCGTATGTTTCGTGTAACCTTGAGTTTTGATGATGAGGAATTTGACCAATGCATTAAAGATTGTGATTACATGATTGGACTAGACCCTAAAAATTCGGAGGCTTATTATTACAGAGGATTGGCAAATGGAGGAAAAGGAAAAGATAAATTGGCTATTCAAGATTTCGATAAAGCCATTGAGTTTAATCCTAAAAATGATGATGCATTATGCCGTCGTGGTGCTGCCAAATTTCTGTCTGGCAATAAAAAAGGAGCATGTTTAGATTGGAACAAATCAAAAGCATTAGGTAATGATGATGCAGAACAATACATATTAGTTAATTGTACTGAAGGAGAATAATTATGAAAAAATACACCCTCATTTTTATTGGAATGATGCTGATAGCAGGATCCATTTCAGCACAAAATAATGCTGAAAAAATAAGCACACTTTACAACGAAGGTGTGAAATTAATTGGTGAACGGAAATTTGAAGAGGCGCGCAAAAAGATGGATGCAGCCGTTCAACTAAAAGCAGATTATACCGAAGCAATTTTTGCAAGAGGTACATGTAGTTTGATGCTTGAAGAAAGAGAAAAAGCATGCTATGATTTTTCGAAAGCTGCTGCGATGGGTTGGAAACCTGCCAAAGAGTATATTGAAAAATACTGCAATGCCAAATCCCTAAACAAATCATTAACCCCTGTTAAAAAATCTGAAGTTGCGAAATAACTGGCTGCTCATTGGAGCATTCTTGCTAATCGGTTTTAATTCTTTTGCTCAAACAACAGCGCTCGATTGGTTCAATCAAGGAACATCCAAAGGATTATCTGAAGATTATTCCGGAGCAATTGATTGCTTTTCAAAAGCCCTTTCCATTCAACCTGATTTCGAAGATGCCTTATTTAACCGGGGAGTTTGTTTGTTTCGAAAACGACAATTTAAAACAGCTCTTGTCGACTTTAACGATTTATTGACTAAAAACCCTGAAAGTGCGCGTGCTTATAATCAACGTGGATTAATTAAAGCTGGATTGGGCGATAATACTGGTGCTTTATTGGATTTCAATGATGCGATTGCATTAAAAAACAACGACTTTTCATTTTATTACAACCGAGCAATTTCGAGCAATGCTCTTGGATTTTTTTCTGAAGCCATCAACGATTTAAATATTTGTATAGAACTCGATTCTAAACAAGCAAAGGCATTTTATAAGCGCGGTGTATTTTCATACGTTTCCGGTTTAAAAGAATTGGGCTGCATCGATTTGCGAAAAGCAGCAGAACTTGGCTATTCAGAAGCTTACGACATACTTCGCATTTATTGCAGATAATTGTTTTCACTTTCATGGCACTAAAAAAGCGATTATCTGGAATATACTCCTATCCTCTTTTGGTATTGATATACGGCATTTCGTATTTGCCTTTTCCTGTGCTGTATTTCATTTCAGACCTTCTATATATTTTCTTGTATCGTATTTTCGCTTATAGAGTAAAAGTGTGCAAAGCGAATTTAAAAAACGCGCTTCCTGACAAAACTGAAGAGGAAATCAAAATCATTGAAAAGAAATTTTACGCCCATTTATGCGACGTGATTGTTGAAACTATAAAATCATTTACCATTAATCCCAAAGAATTAAACAAGCGAATGAAGCTTCTAAATCCCGAAGTTTTAGCAGCTGTTTATCGAACGAACCGCAAAATGATTGCTGTTACTGGACATTACGGAAATTGGGAATGGGCCGTGATTACACTTCCTTTTCAAAGTAATTATTCAGCTCAAGGTGTTTATTTAGCGATTAAGAATCCGATAATCAACCGAGCGATGATAAAATCTCGAAGTCGCTTTGGAATTGATCTTTTGGAAGCGGGAAAAATATACCAAGAATTGGAAAACCGTAAATCTGTATTAAGTATAACTGGATTCATAGCCGATCAAAGTCCGTCCAAACCCGAAAAAGGAATCTGGATGCATTTTTTAAATCAGGAAACCGTTGTAGCAACCGGTACTGAAAGATATGCAGCTCTTCATGAAATGGCTGTAGCTTTTGGAAAAATCAGAAAAATAAAGCGTGGATTTTATACACTCGAATGTGAATTAGTAACCGAAAATGCATCATTAGAAAAAGCGGGATACGTTACGCAAAAGCATACTCAAATTCTAGAGAAAATCATTCAAGAAGAACCGCAATTTTGGCTTTGGTCGCACAAACGATGGAAACACAAACGGGCTGCAGAAACTCCTATTCTCTCTGATCATGAGTAACGAACCGCTTGCAGAGCGCATGCGTCCAACAACGCTTGATGCATACGTTGGACAAAAACACTTATTGGGC
>CAXNGM010000162.1:0-5874 GCA_964201695.1 Bacteroidia bacterium
GGGGTGGCATTATTCGATTATCGCGATGGCGTTTCTTGGAGTCTTGCGGCAAACGCTTTAGCTGGTGGACCATTAGGCGGTATGGGTAATAATGTTTGGAACCGCGATGCTGTAGTTGGAGAACGTTTGGGGTTCGATTGTGCAAAAGCACATCCTGCCATGGGAAACTACCATCACCACCAAAATCCAAGCGCGTTCAATTTAGATCTTGATGTTATTTCGAATGTTTGCGATTTGTATGCTTCGGATGGTTTGTATGTAATTGATAGCACACAACATTCTCCGCTCATCGGTTATGCTTACGATGGCTTCCCAATTTATGGTGCTTACGGATATAAAAACGCCGATGGAACGGGTGGAATTGCTCGCATAAAATCGAGCTATGCCTTGAGAAACATTACTACTCGAACTACTAATGCTGCGGGCGCAACCGTAACTGCAGGTCCCGATGTGAGTGCAACCTATCCACTAGGTTATTTCCGTGAAGATTATCAATACAATCCAACTTCGGCTTCCACTCCCGAATACCTCGACAACCACAACGGACGCTATTGTGTGACACCTGAATATCCAGGTGGAATCTATTGCTATTTTTCCACAGTGAATGAAAATTGGAATTCGGCATATCCATACATTGTTGGACCCACATTTTACGGAACCAAAACTGCGGTAAAAGTTACTTCTATAAACGAAACAGTTCAAACCTATACACCCACTGTTACTCAGGTTGAAGACGTAAATGCATCCTATTTAAATTTATTGACTTATCCTAATCCGGCTGATGATTTATTGGCCATTCAATGGAAATCGGTCAATAAACAGAATTCAATCATCGAACTTTTCGATATTCAAGGGAAACTCATCCAAACAACAACTATGAATCAGGGAAGTTCGGTTGCGTATTTCGATACACGCAGCTTATACGATGGGGAATACTTTGTACGCATGGCACTTGGAAATCAGTTCATCACAAAGAATATTATTATTCAACATTGAGATGTTTTAATATTACAACATTCATTTGAATAGTTCATTTTCAGTTGAATTCTCTTAACGTTAATTCAATTTATAATTAAAATAAAACTTGGTATAAATTAAGAAACGTCTATCTACTTTCTGCAGCCATTGCATGCATCGCTTTATATTGGACAATAGAACGAATAGTTTGTTAATTGTTCTAATATTTAAACAAAAACACACCATTCGTAGTTTGAAAAGGAATCATTACCTTGCCAATAGATTTTTTGAAATTAATTAAAATGCGATCTGACTATATCTCTCTTATTAAAAGGACTTTAAGTCTTCTCCTTATTACATTAATCTTGAGTTTTTATTCTTGTGGCGATGCAATAGAAAAGGGCGATCAACTTACGCAAGAAGATTTCAAATACATCAAGAGTTTAGGAATTTTGGATGAGGGAGAAGAAATTTTATTATTCGATTCGCAAGGTGGATTAGGCGGAAAAAGAAATTCAGGGAACTTCATCACCAAAAAACGTTTAGCAACCTATTGGATTGATGAACATGATATTCAAAACAACGTGGTTGAAAGTGCATTCTATCCGGAAATAGATACAATCATTACAAAAGATCTAACAAAATCATTGACCTACGCTTCTTATCTGGAGATTAGAACCAAAGACACGCGTAATTTCCGTGTGAATGTAGATGGTGAAAAAGCGGAACTCGAAAAATTCTTCAATCTTGCCAATGAATTATGGAGAAAAAATCGGAATGATTCAACATTAATCAAACATTGATTTTTTAAGGAAATATAAATTTGGGGCTTTGATAAAGTGATTTATCAAAATTATAATACCGATTATCTAAATCTGACAAGTTAATTCTCCCAAAACTTTCATGCGAAATTAGTACTTTATTACTGTAGATTTCCTCCCGTTTTAATTCAGTATCGTTATATACTGCAATCATAAATGTTTTGTCTTTGCCATATTTCGCGCTGCTGTAAAGCAATGATTCCAAACAAAACGACCATTGCACTCCGACTCTATTCATATCAACATCATTGCAATTCAAATAAATGCGAGATGCATTGAATTTTGCATGCAATTCGTCCATATAAACGAACCGTTTTTCCATCACATTTCCTTGAAAAGAAATCATCCAAAAACAAGCGAAATAAATTAAAAAAACGAAAATTAATTGGGTAGATTTTATTAGATTATTTTGATGTAATTCAAATTTATTTAAAATGGGAATTGCAATAAAATAACCCAATGGCAAAAATGCCCTTTGCATCATTAAATCGGAATCACCTTGATGGTATATCAATATAGTAAATAGGACAAATCCGAACGGAAATAAACAATAAAATAGCAGATTAACGAAACTCTTTTTCAGGAATAGGAAGCAGATGCCCAAAACAAAAACAATCAAATAAATATGATACGTTGTATTGATGTTATATTTGAAATAATGAAACGTATAGTTGGAATCCAATTGCTTTATTAACTCAGGAAATTCAGTTATTTGTGAGAAGAATTGTCCTTCATAAGAATTTGTATCTGTAGTCATCAATTTAATCAAACTCAGAAAAACAATAACACATAATATAATATAGGGCTCTGGACGCTTAAATTGACGATTATTTAACCAATAATAAATAAAAGAGAACACAAGAAAAAATAATCCAACTGGATGCGAATGCAGCGTTAATGTAGCAAACAGAATCCCCCATACTAATTGTCGTATACATGCTTTTGTAAATACGAAATCTGGTTTAGATGATTGCATCCATGAAAAGAAAACAATTCCCCAAGCTATTGATTGATGGGTTTCTGTTCCTGCATGAAAAAAGGTGAGTCCTAATCCTCCAGTTAAAGCAAAAATCAAGGCCCAACTTGCTTTCTTAAATCCATATACAAATGTTGAAATTCCCGCACAAGCAAAATACAACAAGGGAAACGAAATGGAATAGATGAACATCAATACCTTCAATGGAAGCCCTAAAAAACGAGCAGGCACAAGCAGCAATTGGGTAATGATTTGCGGATACCTTCCCGCTTCCACATTAAATCCAGTATCACGAACAATCTTGAAAAACATATACGATGTGTCTGCAAAACATACACGCTCCATGGAATAATACGCACAAAAACATGTATAAATGAATAAGATTATAAAGCCCGCTTTATCGTATAATGAAAGCTCTTTGTTTCTTATGAAATGTTGATTGAAAGTATTCATGAGAGAAAAATAATCATCCCAAATCTAACTTATTTAATACATGTAAAAATAATGTGCTGATACTTCGATATGCTGATTTTTTCGATGTGCTGATTTTTTCGATGTGCTGATTTTTCGATGTGCTTTCTGTGCTTATCAGCATATTATTTTGCATCAGATATTATCACATTTCCCGATAGCTATTTGACTCATCAGCATATCCTCCCGATAGCTATCGGGATTGATTAATACATTATCAAATAAAAAAGCCGCACCGTTTTAAAACAGTGCGGCTTTATTAGCAAATTGCAATTGAATCTGACAGCTAACGGATCTTCAAATCCATTTTGGGTATTAGGTTAGCGAACAATTTCTTTATCAATTTGAAGCTTTTCATTATACCTTCCTATATAAGGTTGATGAAGTAAAAGCATGAACTAAACTCTCTCTAAAAAGATCTCTTTTTGTTGTCATTTTAATTTACTTGGTAAATCTACTGCTCGTATTTCTCAAAGTCTATTAATAAGCCCTAAACCTTCTTTCATTTTTAAAAATGAAAGAAGGTTTTATAATAAGTTCTTGATTTTGTATAGTTTAGATATTACGACAAAACACCTGAATACCGATTTTGATGTGCGGATAATTCGATATCCAGAAGTGCTGATGATCCGATAGCGCTCAGATTGATGATTTTCGATGAGCTGAACTTAGCAGTATCATCTCCCCTAAATGCCTAATGTGTTGGGTTGGAGAAACTTGATTTTGACACTGATGATAGACGTTGCGAAAAATTAACCTAATGTCTATGTTTCTGGACTTGTTGCACAAATGATTACGCCTTTTAAAATCGCGTAATTTTAGGAAATACTACCAAGGTATTCACTGGGTGTTTTTTCCGTATTCTTTTTGAATGAGCGTATAAACGTAGAATTAGATTTAAAACCAACCTTTAATCCAATGGCTTCAAGGGTTAATTGGCTTGATATGTCTTGATTCATAATTCGAATAGCCTCATCAACGCGCAAGCGGTTTCTCCAATCAGAGAAAGATTCTTTTTTAATGTTGTTGAAATAGTAGGTAAGATGATGCGCTGGAATCTTTAATTTATCTGAAATCTGCAACAAACTACAATCAACTTGTAAATACAATTTTCCAACGATGCAATCTTTAAGTAAGGTCTCAATATTATCCTGATAATCGGGAGAAAAGAGTTCCAATTCTTTCTTCTTTTCATTGGAAATAACATCGCGAGCCATGGAATAATTTTCCTCAACAGGGATAGAAACAGGAGTTTCGATTGATTTTTCTTGAACAACAATTTCATTAAATGGACTACCAACATTTATGGGCTCGTATTGAACTTCTAATGGCAATCCATACATAATGTTTGGAAAAAACATCACCATCATATTCAATCCCACATATATCATGGCTGCAAATAACAAGGCAAAACTCGCACGATTTAAGAAAACCGATTTATCGTCGAAGATCCAAATACTGCCCATAGCTACTGTAAAATTTACGGTAATAACCGTAATAAGGCAAATGAAAATGAGAAGCCAAGTGCGAATTAGTTTGAATTGATTGTTATGAATAATTGGATTATTTGCCACTTTTTTATGATGCCATAGCAAATACCAGAGGCTAATTGCATAAAAATACGTCTGTAAAACATTCAACCCTTGATCAACTTTGTGAGGTATAATGGAATTGAGATGAAACGGAGCTATATTCCAATTTTCACTAAACAGATTTTGGGCAACTGTGAGCTTATACTCCCAACTCGAAAAGAAGTAAGGAACATAACCAAGAAAAGAAATAGCAAAAAGCGCATAATGTAAAAAATCATATTTACTGATTTTACTGTTGTCAGTTAATATGCTTCGAACATAAAAATAGGAAAAAGGACCAATTAAATAAAAGAAAGCATGTGTAGTTGTAAAAAAAGCAATCCCAGAAAGTGATTTACCGTAAAAAAAGGAAAAATTCTCCAATAAATACAAAGCTGCAAAAAACAAGTAACCAGCCAAATACCGATTAGCACTAAGATAGCCCTTGTTGTAGAACAAAATAACAAAGGGCAAGAACATGCCTGTTAAACATATATAAATGATAAACGATTCCAAATAGTTCTTTTGAGGACGTAAAAATAATTTAATTTTCGATGTGATGATGTGATGATAGTTTGATGTGCTAATATTTTGATGCTCTGATTTTCGATGGTCTAAAAAACTAATTGAAACCGTGATTTTACATTAGGACATCCTCCCGATAAAAATCGGGACCCATCAGCTCATTATTTTCCTTATCAGCAGATTAGCAAATCTTTTCCTCATCAGCACATTATTTTATATCAGCACATTAGCACATCTTTTCCTCATCAGCATATTATTTTATATCAGCCTTTAGACTTGCACTAGTTTTTTAGTTGATATATCTTGACTAAAAATAAACAAGGAAACGGGGTGAACTATTTCATCAGCTAGGTCTTTAAATCCCTATAGTGTGTATGAGTCCCCGTTTCCTTTAACCATGTTGCCAGGAACCAGCTAGAATTTTAGACAGCGAGGTCTACTAAAGGTTTTAGTTCAGGGCAACACTTTAAAAACAAAAATATGAAGAAGAATTTTATTGGCATTGATGTATCTAAACTAAAGTTGGATGTTTATTCAAATACACATTCACAAC
>CAXNGM010000163.1:0-5820 GCA_964201695.1 Bacteroidia bacterium
TAGGGAAAGGAATTGCTTTTTCATTTCGTTTTCAGTTTGAGGCGGTGAATATACAAGAAAGCTAGGAAACCTAGGGCGTAACCTGGGGATTTGGTATCCTAGGGATGCTTAAACCTCTTTTAAAATCTTAAGCTGATCAATCAATTGTCCAATTTCTTCTTTGGCCTTGTTAATCTTCCTTTCAATATCGCGCTTCATGTCTTCGGCTGCTTTCGATTTGGAACTGCCAAAGAAACCGATGTTATTTTCTAGTGTTTGAACGTCCGATTGAAGTTTTTTGATTTTATCTTGAACTACAATACGCTGATGGTTGAGCTTGTCTTTTCCACCTTTGTCGTTGCTGGTATTAGAAACTTGGGAGCGGAATTGCTCGCGACGAACATTTGCACTGTCTGTTTTTATTTTACCAAACTGCGCGTCAATTGCCTCGCGAAATGCTTTGTAAATCTTATCTTTTTCTTTGATAGGAACATGACCAATTTCCATCCATTCGCTTTGAAATGCTTTTAATGCATCGAAGTTGGCTAGCGTGTCATCGCTTGGAAGAAAAGCTTCAATTTTACTAAGAAGCTCTTTCTTTTTTTCAAGATTTACGTCCTGCTCATCATTCATTCCAGCAAAATGTTTATTCCGGTTTTCGAAAAATGCGTCACATGCAGTTCGGAAGCGTGTCCATAATTTATCGCTGTGTTTTTTGGCAATTGGACCAACTAGTTTCCAAGCTTCCTGAAGTTGACGAAGGCGTTCTCCTGTTTTTTTCCAATCGTTACTTTCGCGAATAGCTTCGGCTTCCATGCACAAATCAACCTTGAGTTTGTAGTTGTGATTTTGTGCATCGCGCAATGTTTTGTAATACTCTTCTTTGGCATTATAAAACTGATCGCGCAAATCTTTGAACTTTTGCCAAACGGCTTCATTGTCTTTACGAGCAGCAAATCCAACTAGCTTCCATTCTTCAAGAAGCGCCGCAAATTTTTCGGATGCCTCTTGCCATTGAGGGTGGTTTTTATGAGGAACGAGTTGAAGAAATTCTTCCGCCTTGGCAACGATTGCATTTTTCTTTGCTAGGTTTTCTGTGTAATCCTTTTCTTGACTTTGAATATACTCACGTCGACGATCAAATAATTTATCGCCAGCAGCACGAAAGCGCTCCCAAACAGTCTCGCTGAATTCTCTTGCAACATGCCCAATTTCTTTCCATTGGTCTTGCAATGCCTTGTAATCGTCGAGCGATTTTGTAATGGATTCTTCCATCAGCAAATCTTCGGCTTTTTCACAAACCAAGGTTTTAAGCTCTAAATTCTTTTTATGGTCAAGATCACGCAACTCGTTGTTAATCTTGATTATATCGTAGAAGTTATTCGTGTGGTGATGGTAATTACGCCATAATTCATCTACGTAAGCAGATGGAACAAGTCCAATTGAACGCCATTGTTCTTGAAGTTCGTGCAATCTGTTAAAGCTAGCCGACACATTCTCGGTGTTTTCGAGCATGGCTTTTAATTCAGCCAAGATGCCTTCTTTTTTCTTGAGGTTATTGAGAAGCTCTTGTTCTTTACGACGACGCTCATCGGCGCGTTTTTCTTGGAAACGTTTTACCAATGCATCGAATTGCTCATCGGTTTCATCGCGAAGCACTTCAAACTCTTCAGGCAATCCGCCATTTTCGATAAATTTTAATCGCTTGGCAGCTACTTCTTCATCTTTCACTTTGTAATAGCCATCACGAATTGACCGAACACGCATACGCATACTCGATGGATCTTCGTTATCGACCGCTTCTTGAATTGCCGCAACTAATTCTACACGAGATAATTCTTGAAAAGCAACTTGAGGAAGCAATTCTTCATTGGAATCATCGTTGACTTCTTCTTCTTCCAAAATAGCAGCTACTTCGACATGCTCAATTTCGGAAGCAGGGGATATTTCAATAATCGTAGATTCTATTTCGGTAATAGTTTCCGACTCTTCTGCAGGTATTAATTGTTCAACGATAGTATGTTGTTCATCAGAATTTTCTGGCGTATGGTTTTCTACCAGATTCGCTTCCAGAATTTCGGGTGTTGTTGGTTCTTCTATAATCTCTATTTCGGAAACAGGCAGATTTTCAATAATCTCAGGTACTATTTCGGCAATAGTTTCAGGTTCTTCTGCAGATACTAATTGGTCAACAATGGTATGTTGTTCATTAGAATTGTTTTCTATCAAATTCGCATCCGGCACTTCGGGAGTTGATGGTTCCTCTTGAATCTCTGTTTCTGAAAGGGGAAATTCTTGTGCCTCGGGATGAGCAGGAACCTCTTGGGGGGGGGCAATATTGGGTTCTAATTCAGGCATCGGTTCCTGAGGAATCTCGGTGTTAGAAGTGTTTTCCATTGAATTTAGTGGCATTTCATTCGGGCCATCTTCCGGTGTGTGAAGCGATTGTTCTGGTGTTTCCATTTCACAAAATTAATCTTTTACTTGAGGTGTTGTTTTAGGCTTTTTAAATTAATTGAATTTTCTTTTTGAAACATATTTTAAGAGGGACATTAAATACTTTAATACTTATCATCTTCAATTTGTCTTTGATCAATTGCAGAATAATGGATCAAAAAAAATATCTTTACAGCTCCCAAAGTATCTGAGCAGAACTTAAATTGTATGAGTTATTTTTTTCAACGTGTACTAAGTATTCTTTGCTGTTTGTTTTTAGTTACACCGTTAATTAGCCAAAACACGAATAACATTGGAATCGGTCAATGGCGTGACCATTTGCCTTTCAATAATGGGAATAGCATTGCTCAAAGCACCAATTTTGTTTATTGCGCCACTCAAAATGGTGTTATTATTTTTAATAAAGAAGACAATTCAATTGAACGACTTTCTAGAGCAAACGGATTAAGCGATATAAATCTTGCTTGTCTCAGTTTCGATGAGCCATCCAACTCATTAATGATTGGATATAAAAACGGAAATCTCGATCTGGTCCAAAATAACCAGGTTATCAACATTGGAGATATTAAACGTTCGACGGTAATTCAAGGCGGCAAAACCATTAATTCAATCCGTTTTTTTGGCGATCGCGCTTATATCTGCTGCAATTTTGGAATTGTGGTTTACGACCTTTCAAAAAAAGAAATCAAAACCACTTTATATCCATCTATTCTAAATCCCGATATTCGTGACGTTGCAAGTGATGGAACACGCATTTTTGCAGCTACGTCCAAGGGCCTATATACAGCAAATCTAACGGACCCCGCTTTGCCTTATTACGTTGCTTGGACGCAAGATACGCTCCTGAATGATAAAACATTAGGGCATCTTACTTGGTTTGACGGAGGGATTTATGTTTCTAACATTATCGAAAATGGAATAAACCAAGACACTGTTTTTAATGTTAAAAATGGGCAACTCTCTATTCTAAGATCAGGGGAAGCATATTATGGAATAAGTTCAACGCCCAACAAAATGGTAATCACCATCAATTTCGGGGTTGCTATTGTAAACGCCGATTCACTTCAGATGGAATTAATTTATCCATCTCCTGCACCAAGAGATGCTATTGTAGATAAGGTGTATAGTAACATTATTTGGATAGCCGATAAAGACAAAGGCCTAGCTAGAAATCAAGATTACAGTCAAAATACTATTTACAAAGTTCCTGGGCCTTCTTCTCCCAATGCTTTCCGTATTAAATCATCCAATGGAACAACTTGGGTTGCACCCGGAGCTTGGGATGTAGCATATTCGCCCTTGTATTTGATTGATGGTGTATTTAAATTTGATGGTGTAGATTGGAGTACGGTAGTTCTTCCTACAGCTACAGATTATTTAAGAGATGTTGTTTCATTGTGTATTGACCCTGCAGATGTAAATCACATTTACGCTGCTTCTTGGGGAAATGGAGTTGGCGAAATAAACAACGGAGCTCTTGTTCAGCAATTTGGGGCAGCTAATAGCGCACTTGTTGGCATCGATAATTACCCCAACGACATTCGCATTTCGGATTTAGCGCTCGATTCGGAAGGTAATTTATGGGTGAGCAGTTCTTCGTCGGCCAAACCTCTTGCAGTTAAAACGCCTGGCGGAGAATGGAGCAATTTTTCATTTAATAGCACGGTTAATTCTCAGTTTCTAGGAAATATGCTGATTGATAGTTCGGGTTTGAAGTGGATGATTGTTCAAGATCGCGGATTATTGGTAGTGAAAACCGAAGGAACTTCACTAACTGGTTACAAAGTGCTTAACGATCAAATTGGCAATGGAGCATTACCGAGCAATTCGGTATTGAGTTTGGCGCAAGATTTAGACGGACAAATCTGGGTGGGAACATCCAAAGGCATTTGTGTTTTTTACACTCCGGAAGCAATTTTTGAAACCGGCTCAACGAATTGGGATTCACAAACAATCATTATCGACCAAGATGGCTTTAATCAATATCTCCTAAAGGAAGAAGAGGTTACCGCCATTGCAGTTGATGGAGCAAATCGCAAATGGCTTGGAACACGTAAAGCCGGAATCTTTGTTGTTTCGGAAGATGGAACTCAACAAATTGCCCAATACACTTTCGAGAATAGCCCACTACTTAGTAACACCATTAATTCTTTAACACTCGATGGTGTAAGTGGCGAATTGTTTATTGGAACGGATGTCGGAATTTGTTCATTCAGAACCGATGCAACTACTGGAACAGAAACGTTTGGCCACGTGTATGCGTTTCCAAATCCGGTAGAGCACGATTATACAGGAACGATTGCTGTAAGCGGTCTTGTTAGAGATGCTGATGTGAAAATTACGGATGTGAGCGGAAACCTAGTTTATTCAACTGTTGCCAAAGGCGGAACTGCCGTTTGGAATGGGAATTTATTTTCGGGACAACGTGCGGCAACAGGAGTTTATCTTGTGTTCTGTTCAAATGTAGATGGCAGTCAAACCCAAGTGACTAAAATCCTTTTCATTAACTAATATGCTTTTGGGTAGTCAAGGCATTGTCTTGCATACTTTCAAACACGGCGATTCATCGGTTGTTGCGCGCATTTATACACGACAATGTGGTCTCGTTTCATTTTTGATTCACGGTGTTCGAAGTAAAAAAGGAGGAAATAAAGCCGCATTGCTGCAAGCGTTGAGTTTGGTTGACCTTCAAATGCAAATCAAAGAAAATCGTGGGCTTCAACAGATTAAAGAACTTCGAATTGATTTTCCGTACCAAGGAATTCCATTTTCTACTGGAAAAACAGCGCAAGCTTTATTTCTATCGGAAGTACTTCTTAAAACAATCAAAGAGGAAGAACGCAACGATGAGCTTTTCGATTTCTTAAGAAATACTCTGTTGTTGCTCGATCAAACACCAACCGAAATCCCTGATTTTCATTTGAAGTTTCTACTTGAATTTTCACGCTTTTTAGGTTTTTACCCCCATTCTAATTTCTCAACAGAAAACAGGTATTTTCAATATACCGATGGTTTTTTTCATCACAGTCCGGGCCCAACATGTCTCGATTTACCTTCCAGCGAAGCGGTTCATCAATTACTCTGCACCAATTTTGGTGAACTCCATTCGTTAAAATTCACAAGGCCTTTACGCCGTCAAATATCAAGGGGCTTAATCGATTTCTTTCGCTGGCATCTGCCCTCTATCTCCAATCTTCAAACGCCCGACGTGTTGGAAGAAGTCTTCGGGTAAAAGCGTTTCCGAAATTGATGAATTGGATTTTCGAAATACGAAAAACTTAGTCGCGAAATAACAATGGTAACGCTTAAAATTAGCAAAGGGTTTACAAGAAACACTTGCCAATATTGTGATGCGAAGCCCTGCGATTTTAAAAATACCATGGC
>CAXNGM010000164.1:0-5808 GCA_964201695.1 Bacteroidia bacterium
ATTCGCATCACCTCTTTTATTGTTTCTTCTTCAAGATCAGTACGTTTAACCAAATCATCCATTGGAAGTTCCAATACACTCTTGGCAGTATCGCAACCTGCTTTTTTCAATTCATCTAGAATCCAGCTATCAATTTCATCGCTAAATTCTTCCAAATCAACATCCTCTTGGTCGATATCTGAATCGCGGTAAACATCAATCTCGTATCCTGTAAGTTTACTTGCAAGTTTAATATTCAATCCACCTTTGCCAATAGCCAAAGAAACTTGATCGGGCTTAAGAAAAACTTCAGCGCGTTTGGTTGCCTCGTCTAATTTTATGGAAGATATTTTAGCAGGACTCAAAGCACGGGTAATATACAGTGCATTGTTAGTTGTAAAGTTAATTACATCGATATTTTCATTTTTCAATTCACGAACAATTCCATGAATTCTAGATCCCTTCATTCCAACACAAGCTCCAACTGGATCAATACGATCATCATAACTTTCAACAGCAACCTTCGCACGAACACCTGGCTCACGTATGATTTTCTTGATAGTAATTAAACCATCAAATACCTCTGGAACTTCTTGTTCAAAAAGCTTTTCAAGGAAAAATGGAGAAGTTCTTGAAAGTACAATTTGGGGAGTATTGTTTTTCATGTCAACACGAAGAACAACCGCCCGTACATTTTCACCCTTTTTGAAAAAATCGCTAGGGATTTGTTCAGTTTTAGGAATTACCAATTCATTTCCATCTTCATCCAAAATGAGTACTTCTTTTTTCCAAACTTGGTAAATTTCACCAGAAACAACTTCACCAACGCGGTCTTTGTATTTGCGGTAAACACTGTCTTTTTCAAGATCAGAAATACGAGCAACCAGGTTCTGTCGGAACGCTAGAACTGCACGGCGACCAAAGTCATTAAGTTTGATTTCTTCAGAAACCTCTTCCCCAACTTCAAAATCGGGTTGAATTTTAACGGCATCTGAATAGCCAATTTGACTGTTTTGGTCTTCAACTGTATCATCTTCAACGATTTCGCGGTTGTGCCATACTTCTAGGTCACCTTTGTCGATGTTGATAATAATGTCGAAATTTTCATCCGATCCATATTTTTTGATGATCATATTCCGGAATACATCTTCCAGAATACCCATCATAGTTACACGATCGATGTTTTTGAATTCTTTGAACTCTGCGAACGATTCAATGAGAGCGGCGTGTTCCATTGTTTAAATTTGCATGCATTTAAATGGTTATAACCAATCGAGTTTCTTTCACTTCTGAAAGTAATACAGTCATGGCTTCTTTTGAATTTGTTGTTTGATCTATTTTTTTGCTTCGGCCTTTCTTTGAAGGAAGATATTGTATGCTCTCCGAATCGGACCCAAGTAATTCTCCTGAAAATTTATCTCCGTTCGACATTAAAATCTCTATTTCTTTTCCGACATATTTAACAAATTGTCGTTCATGACGAAATGGAGAATCAATCCCTGGTGATGAAACTTCCAACTCAAAGTCTTGTTGTTCTCGATCAAATTGTGATTCTATATGTTTACTAAGTGCAATACAATCCTTAATTGAAACATGCTCATCATTCTCAATGAAGATACTTATTCGGTTGCCCGAACGAATATTTACATCAATGAGATAATTTGCTGAATCCTTTAAAAAGGCCTCACTTAGCTCTACAATGTGTTCTTTACGAATCATTTCTTCATCATCGAAATAAAAAAAGGGACACTGTCCCCTTCTCTAAAACCGCGGCAAAAGTACAATAAGATTTTTAAAACACAAAGAAGCCTTTTATCAAACTTGAAATTTCTTCAAATGATCCCAATAAATCAAATGAATATTTATTTTATATTAATTCCGATATTAAGGTTTTAATGTTCATTTTGTTTGAATATCTATTTCATTATATTTGCCCGAAATCTAAAACACAATTTTTAATTATTTATTCATCTTTCATCATTTAATACGCTTTAAAATGAGCAATCAAGAATCTTCTAACGCAAGCGAAAATCCAAAAGCTAATCTGGGGTCTAGACCAGATGTTAAGCCAAGTTCTCTTCCTAGTAATAAGCCAAGCGCAAAGACAAAATCTGATGGAAACGGATTAGGCTCTTTCTTTGCAGCAACTGTAATTTTATCTTCCCTAATTGTAAGTGCTTTTGTATTTGTATTTTTGTTAGGAAACGAAATTAATTTTGAAGGCGGCGACCCTGAACATGGCCATCCACTAAATACGCTTGGTGTAGTTTTCAAAGGTGGATATATTGTTCCAGTTCTAATGTCGATTGTTATTATCATTTTGGCCTTTTCTATAGAGAGATTTATGACTCTTTATAAAGCTAAAGGAAAAGGACGCATCAATGTTTTTGTGCGTAATCTTCAAAACATGATCAACAACAATCAACTTACTGCGGCTATTGCCGAGTGTGACAAACAAAAAGGATCACTTGCCAATGTTATGAAAGCGGGTCTTCAACGCTATTCATCTCTTCAGAATGATAGTTCTATGGACAAAGAGCAAAAAGTAGTTGCTATGCACAAAGAGCTTGAAGAAGCTACTGCATTAGAACTTCCTATGCTTTCTAAAAATCTAGTGATTATCTCTACCTGTGCTTCCATTGCAACATTAGTTGGTTTGATTGGAACTGTACTTGGGATGATTAAAGCATTCTCGGCCCTTGCTCAAGCAGGAGCTCCGGATGCTGTTGCACTTGCGAATGGTATTTCTGAGGCCTTGATTAATACGGCACTTGGAATTTCTGGTTCTACAATAGCAATAATTATGTATAACTATTTCACCACTCAGATTGATCAATTGACTTATAAAATTGATGAATCAGGTTATAGTTTGGTTTCGACGTTCGAATCAAGCACTAAATAATTAATCAGACTTTAGGATATGCCTAAAATAAAAATGCCGAAAAACAGTCCTTCCATCGACATGACGCCGATGGTGGATCTTGCTTTTCTTTTGGTAACTTTTTTCATGTTAATTTCTCAGTTCAGAGCGGAAGAAGCAGCTGTTGTAGATATGCCTTCATCGGTCTCCGATTTGAAGATTCCAGATAAAGATATCATGATGATTCTTGTTGACAAGAAAGACCATGTATTTTATACAATTACTGGACAAGAAACCCGCATTAAAGTGTTGAATAAGATGGGGGAGAAATACAAGATTGTTTTTACCGAAGAGCAACAAAAGGAATTTTCTAACATGGCTTCTTTTGGAATACCAATGAGTCAAATGAAAGAATATTTGTCTGCAGGAAGTACTGAACGAAAAAAGATTCAAGAAAAATCTGAAGGGATTCCATCCGATTCAACTGCTTGTGAACTATGTGATTGGGTTTATTATGGTCGTGTTAATGCAAAGACTTATCGTGTTGCAATTAAAGGGGATCAACAAACTTCGTATCCTAAAATTCGCCGGGTGATGGACATTCTTCAAGATAAAAAGGTGAACAGATTTAATCTGATCACGAATATGGAAACTGGAACAACGGAATAATTTCTCTAAACTAATTATCGTTTTCAAAACGATTATAAACAATAAAACACCATGGCAGAAGTAAATACCGGCGACGACGGTGGTGGCAAAAAGAAGCACGGTAAACAACGTGCTAAAAAATCATCCACCCGAATTGACATGACCCCAATGGTTGACCTTGGGTTTCTGCTCTTGACGTTTTTCATCTTAACAACGACCTTCAACAAGCCACAAGCAATGGAGATCAATATGCCAATTAAGGATGATAAACTGCAAGAAAAGGATAAAAACAAGGTTCCAGCCAATCACACCCTCAATATTCTACTAACAGATAAGAATGTGGTGTATTGGTATTTTGGAGTAGCTGATCCAGCAAAAGCTCTTCCTTCATTAACTAAAACGAATTACAGCAAAGACGGAATTCGTAAAATTCTTATTGAAGAGAATAATAAACGTCACAATGCCTTTACGCAAATTGAAACTTGGAAAAAGGATGCGTCCGAAGGCAAGATGGAAGAGGAAGAACTGAAAGAGAAAATTAAAGTTTTTCGTGAAACCAATAAAATGTCAAGCTTAATCGTTTTGTTAAAGCCAGACAAAGAATCGAACTACAAGAATATTGTAGATGCCCTTGATGAAATGGCTATTTGTAATATTGGAAGTTACGCCTTATTGGAATCGAACGACCTTGAGAATCAGATGATCGCAAATGCAAATACTTATTAACTAATTCAAACGAAATAGAGACATGGCCGAACAACTCGCCGTCAAGCCGTTTGACGAAATTGTATTCGAGCACCGTAACAAAGAATATGGTGCTTATGAGCTGAGAAAGCGTTATAACAAACACATGAACACTGCATTTATTATTGCAATTAGTGTTTTTGTTATAAGTGTGAGCATTCCAGCAATTATGGATTTTTTGGACACACTTGCTCCAATAGAAGCCGATACCAATGTTGAATTGACTTTGGTTGATGCTCCTCCTCTAGACAAGGATGTTCCACCACCACCACCACCGCCAGATCCACCACCACCCGTTCAGGAAACGATTAAGTTTACTCCACCAGTGGTTACGGAAGAGCCAATTGACGAAAAAGATATTCCGCCACCACAGGATGAAATTAAAGTTCAAGTGGGAACCGAGACAAAAGAAGGTACAGGAGATATTGAACTTCCAACTGAAGGTGATGGTAAGGAGGAAGTAGAAGCTCCCCAACAAATTTTTACTTTTGTTGAGCAGATGCCTGAATTTCCAGGAGGAGAAGAAAAGTTATTTGAATATTTAGGAAAAAATATCAAATACCCATCCATGGCACGTGAAAACGGAATCACTGGGACGGTATACGTTACGTTTGTTGTAGAAGGTAATGGTGAAATATCGGATGTGAAAAAACTACGCGGAATAGGCGGTGGTTGTGATGAAGAAGCCATGCGCGTTGTTAAAGCAATGCCTTCTTGGAAAGCGGGAAAGCAAAATGGTAAATCGGTTCGTGTTCAATTCAATATTCCGATTAAATTCAATTTGAAATAATTCTTTACTCTTGAATAAACTATTGCGGGTAGTGAGCCTTGTGGTGATTGTTGTTTACATCATCATTGGCTCATTACTTATTTTTACAAACTTCTTTACGATCGTTCCTGAGCAATATCAAACGCTCATTGGAATTGTTGTAATGCTTTATGGGGCGTTTCGCTCCGTCCGTTTCATGAGTTCCAAAACAAATCAAGATTTATAAATGAATTTCAAGCATTGTTTTTTAGCTTTCAATATACTCCTTGCTGTGATATTGTCGTCGTGTGGAAGTGCTTCGGATGCTTTAACACGGGAAAGTACGACGCATGGAAATATTCGAATTGGTGTAGATGATTCGTATAAATTACTTTTGGAAACTGAGATATCAACCTTTCAGTCATTGTATCCGAATGCAAAGATCAATGCAACTTATGGCTCCGAAGGCGATTTAATGGATTTGTTAATGAAGGATTCTTTGCGTGCAATCATTACAAGCAGGGAACTAACTGAACAGGAAAAAGTGTATTTCAAGTCGCATGCAATTTTTCCAAAGATTACCAAAATTTGCGTTGATGGATTGGCATTTATTGTTAATCGTTCTAATCCAGACTCGACATTTTCTTATAAGCAATTACAGCAACTGTTTACGAAAAATTCAGCGAGTTGGATGGATGTTAAACCGGGATCTTCGAAAGAAGAAATTCGTGTGGTGTTCGATCATCCCTCATCAGGAAATGCGCGCTACTTAAAAGAACTTTTCAAGCTTGCAAAATTGCCGGCTTTGTGTTCGGCAGTTAATTCGAAC
>CAXNGM010000165.1:0-5761 GCA_964201695.1 Bacteroidia bacterium
CTGATATTTCCGGCTCTTCCGGATGAAATTCCAATCAACGCAATTTTTTTTCCTTTGAAAATGGAAGGGTCGCAGGAATCAATAACCAGTTTTAATATTCCCGGCATGCTTGCATTGTATTCAGGAACAACAATCACCAAACGATCGGATTCATTAAATATAGCATGTGAAAATGTGCGCATTTTATTATCTCCTTTTCGATAAATGGCATCCAAAACCGCTTCCTCTGGAATGTTCTCCAAATATTTTACCTGATTGGGGTATTTTTGTTCGTCCATTAATTTAGCATACGCTTCAGCTACCTGTCGTGACATGCTATTTAATCGGTTGGTTCCTGAAATAATGGTAGTCGTCATTTAAATAATTCTAATTTTAGAATACACAGATATGAACATAACATACTTTGGGCACTCTTGTTTTCAAGTTGAATTTTCTGGAGCAAAGATATTATTCGATCCGTTCATTACACCGAATCCTTTAGCAAGAAATATCGACATACAAACAATTCATCCC
Organism: Bacteroidia bacterium; assembly: GCA_964201695.1. Classification (GTDB taxonomy): domain Bacteria; phylum Bacteroidota; class Bacteroidia; order M30B66; family M30B66; genus CALQRR01. The sequence goes on from CAXNGM010000165.1 coordinate 514, forward strand.
GATTTCATCTTGATTAGCCATGGTCATTCCGACCAAGGTGAAGCTGTAAACTATTTCAACGCTGATGGCATTGAGTTTATTCTCCTGAAAATTGGAGAAACGAGGAGTTTTTTATGCGATTGAGAATTATTACTAGAACTGCAAAGTTATTATTTCCACAAACGAAAAGTCAATGTAAAATTGATCAAAATTCAAATGGATTTAAAAACAACCAATTTCATTTTAAACTAATACAAAAAACTTTCTTGATTTAAAACTGAAATAATTATATTGATTTAATGGTAGATATAATTTTAAATTTTTTATAATAAAATGATTGATTAGCTGTAATATAAATAATTAACATCAACTTACTATTGCAACAATTAGAATCAATGTTTCCCTTTTTTAAGGAACATTTTTTCTCCCGCATGAATTTCAATTTTCAAACGATTTTCTGCCGGTGGAACAGGACAGTTGTACCCATCACTATATGCACAGTAAGGGTTATAGCATTTGTTAAAGTCGACATGCAAAGTGTTGTTATGAATATCACCCGTCGTGAAATCCAGGTATCGCCCGCCTTCGTATGTTGTTTCTCCATTACTTGAATCGGTGAAAGGGAGAAACAAGTAATTTTTATAAGTAGTGTCTTTCATTAAGCCAAGATTCTGATAAATGCTTAAAGTAAAATCGATTCCTTTATGATGCAAACTCAATATTCCATATTGTCTGTAAGTTCGGGTTAAGCCACTGTATGTTGGAAGTTCAAATGCTTTTGAATCGGGTGTTTCGGTGAAATTGGCAATAATATTCCACGAGTGATTGGCTGGAAAGAAATTAATAAAGCCTGTATCGGCAGCTGTTATAGGAGAGCGGGGATGATTGATGAATTCTTCTTTATAGTTTTTTCGATGATTTTCTATATCATGCTCATAATTCTCAACATGACTTTGACTAAATAGGAGTACTGGAAAATTAAGTAAAAACACTATTAAAGCGATTCGTAAATGTATCATGGTTAAATTTTATTCTATAAGTATGAAAGGCAATATTAGGGAATAATTTTCCATGAAAATTATTGTTAAAAGACCAGTTAAATCATTCTGATTAAAGTTTCAATTAGCCTTCATATATATGATAAAAATCATCTTTTGGATGGTTTATTAGCAGGTTCAATTGTTTGTTTTACAGAATTCAATAATTGAATAGACCTATGAAATTTTGATTTTCTTCTTGTTTTTGGAATGTCAATTATTAAGGAAATCCCTATATCCACTAACCAGATGCAATAACGCGAATGATTTTGAGATAGTTGTTTTTAAGTAATTACATAAATTTAAAAACGTTTATGGGTTGTTGTAAATGATCTCTGGGATTTAAATCCTTTATCTGATTGCGGAAAAATGATATTTAATATTATCAACACTCATGTTCAAAAAATGAAGTTATAACTTTGATTTTCTTGTTGTTTTTAGATTTTGGAATTCTTAGGGAACTCCCAATACCCCCTTCCCAGATGCAATATCGCTTATGATTTTGAGATAGCCATTTTTTAAACATTTATATTCGTTTGAAAACGTTTATGGGTAGTTGTAAATGATCTCTGGGCTTTAAAATCCTTTATCTGATTGCGGAAAAATGATATTTAATGTTATCAACACTCATGTTCAAAAAATGAAGTTATAACTTTGATTTTCTTGTTGTTTTTAGATTTTGGAATTCTTAGGGAACTCCCAATATCCCCTTCCCGGATGCAATTACGTGAATGATTTTGAGATAGCCGTTTTTTAAATGTTTATATCCGTTTAGAAACGTAAATATTAACCCGAAATTGACCCTAATCTCTAATCCCTAATTAGATAATCCGTAATCAGAAATTTATAATCCGTAATTGTCAACCCATAATTCCCAATCCGTAACTGTCAACCCTTAATCCGTAATTGGTAATCCATAATTTCCAAACCGTAATCCGTAACTCCCAATCCGTAACTCCCAAACCGTAATCCGTAATTGAAAATCCGTAATTAAAAATTCTTAATTGTCAATAGGCTTAATTTTGGTTTTAAATTATTTCGTATCATTTTAAAATTTTCCAAATATATTTACCGAAATTCTAAAAAACTCACAAAGAAAAAATTCTACTTCCTCAGCTTTGCACTTTCATTAATGCTTAATTTTTCTTTCGCTCAGAATACAGCCATGCAGTTCAACGGATTTGATTGTAACGACAATGCAATTGATTTATTTGCAGATCTTGATGCTGGGAAAGCAGTAATTCTTCACTTTTTCATGCCCAATTGCAGTTCATGCATTCCGGTTGCTCAAAAAATGCAATCAATGTCTCAAACAATAAATGCTAGTTATCCTGGAATGGTAAAAGGGTATGCATTTCCTTTCCAAAATTCGACAACATGCAGTTACACTTCAACCTGGGTGAGTTCCAATAATTTATCAAGCCTTTACGCACCTGTCGATAGTGGCGCCGCACAAGTTGCCTATTATGGCGGTTTTGGAATGCCAACCGTTGTTGTATTAGGTGGGACAGATCACCAAGTTTTATTTACAACTCAGAATTTTGTTACTAGTGATACAACAACTATTAAAGAAGCAATACTCAATATGTTTCAAAATGCCAATGGATTGAATGATATCAATAAGACTGGTGATAAATTTCAGTTGTTTCCTAATCCTGCTAATGAATTCTTGAATATTGCAACAATTGAAAAAGGAATCTCATCACTCCATGTTGATATAACCGACATAACAGGTAAAAATGTTATGAGTATTTCGAATGAAAACTTCAGTAGTTCGAGTATTGATAAAATTAATACAAACTCTTTAAACAATGGAAATTATTTTGTTCGTATTCATTTAAACGGACAATCATACATCCGTAAATTAATGGTTATTCATTAATTGATAAGAAAACAATGGTTACTCGCAGTCAAAGTGGGTGACGTAAATTAGTAGAAATTAAAATCAAGTTTCTATTGTAACAATAAATGAACTCGTCAGGGATTTTTTCCGGAGGAACAGACCTTGGAAATTAAGCAAGCAAGATTCAGTAAAATTTTACGTTGGATGATCGAAAGACCAATAGAAATGATAAATCGTAAAACTCGAATTTAATCAATGAAAGGAATTAATTCGAATATTCATGTTGCATTAGCAAGCTGAGACTACCAAATTGATTTTCCATTCAGGTTTTTAACTACTTTCGTCTGATGAAAGAAGTTAAAGAAACCAAAAGCACAGTTTCAGAATTGGAAGTTGTCTCGAAGGTCAGGGCTATAAAACCAGCCGAGCTTTTGCCAAGCAAACAGTCTACTTTAGATTCATCCCGAGCGAAATTTCATCCTATTTCCGATGAAACTATTCCATACCGAGATTTAAAAAATGCCAAATCGAAGAAAATAAGTCTTCATAGTATTATAAGAAAGCTAGACGTAAAGAATAGTCTTCGTTACCAGCGCACTCCGAAGGATACGTATTGCAATGTCTATTCTTACGATTATTGTTATTTCGCAAAAGTTTATCTTCCAACCGTTTGGTGGACAGATGAGTCAATACAGAAGATACAGAATGGTGAGGATGTCCAAGCTATTTTCAACAAAACTGTTAAGCCAATTTATTCCAGCGCCATTCATGATTGGTTTAAGAATTGGGGAGATTGTTTTGGATGGAAGAAAATGACCAGTCTGACTGAAATTCAAAAAAAAGTAACTGAAGAAGGTGGTGTAGGAATTATTTGTGCGAAGAGAAAAACCGTAGGTCTTTCGGGACATATTGTTCCAATTGTACCAGAAACCGAAAATAAAAAAGCAATTCGTGAAAACGATGAAGTGATCTTCCCTCTACAGTCTCAAGCTGGAAAATTGAACTACAATTATTTCGCACGCAAAAGAAGAGATTGGTGGAACAACAGTCGCTATTCCTCTTTTGTACTATACTACCACAAATAATGGTCAATCAAATCTCATCATCTTACGGCGGAAAATTCAAGAATTTTAAATTATAAATAGAATCACACAACAATGAAAAATAGCCCAATCAAAAAACAGTACTGGGGCATTGGGTTAGAAAACGAAACGTATTTGCAATTCGAAGAATCGCTGGTTGTTTCCGGGCTGTTCATTCGAGAAAAAATGGGTCACGAACGCTACAGCCTTGATTATCTTAAATGTTACAAAGAAGGGTGTTTAAAAAAGGTTTTGGGCCGTGCTTTCAATACAAGCCAGAACTACCTTGTGAGCCAAATGATGAATAGCCATTCCTTGGAGAAACTCGACGTTCATTTTCAACACAAGACCATCCAATCGGCACCGCCACTGTTAGACAATCCAGAATATTCAGGAAAGTCAATTCTTGAGTTATTTCTCGAAAAACAACCGCACCAAATTCAAAGTATGCTCACGCAAAAGAACAATCCCATGGGATCTATTATTTTCGACGGAGACACCATTGAATTCGTCACGAAATACTATGAGAACCGAACCATTCAAGAATCGTTCAACGAATTAAAAGCGACGAAAAAACTTTTTCTTACAAAGCTCAACGAAACAAAAATTCTTCCCGGAAATTTAACTTATCCCGAATACAACATCGGCATAAACATGTTCATGTCGAATCAGAATAACTTGGTACTCTTCAACAACGGCACCTTTCATTTTCACATCACCTTACCGACATTAACCGAAGACAGTCGGATTGTTGATTATGCAGCATTCGACATTGCTCATCACAAAGCAATTTATCTATTGCAGTGGTTCGAGCCTTTATTCATTGCAACCCTTGGCAGTCCGGATATTATGTCGGTCATAAGTGATAAATTCGGAATGGAAGAAAAATTCGCTGGTGGTTCTATGCGCAATGCAATGTCACGCTACACAGGCGTAGGCACCTACCACAAATCAATGCCCAAAGGCAAAGTACTCACCTACCCTGTTGATGAATTTCGCAAGCTGTTGACTTTCAAAAAAGATGAAAATATTTGGTGGAGAGACCGCATAGAATCTGAACTGAGCTATGAACTTCTTTCGGACGTTGGACTCGATTTCAACAGAGAAAAACTCTATCAAAGCGGATACGAATTCAGAAGCTTCGATGAATTTCCTACCGATTATCTTCCAGAAGTATTGCACTCAATCGTTCTAATTTCAGAGCATGCGCAGCATATTGATGAGGTTGTTTGGGCTTCTAACAACGTCATTTGGAATAATCTCGTATTTAAAGCGCTAACCCAAGGATTTAAATCAGAAATGAGCGA
>CAXNGM010000166.1:0-5747 GCA_964201695.1 Bacteroidia bacterium
ATATGGCAAGGGTACTCTCGGTTGATTTTGGAACAAAACGCATTGGAATAGCCGTTACGGATCCATTGCAAATGATTGCTAATCCATTAAAAACACTCACAAATGATGAGGCATTGCCATTCATTAAAAGTTATGTGCAAAAAGAAAAAGTGGAAACCATTGTGATTGGCGAACCTAAACATTTGGACGGCACTAGCAGCGGACCTCAAGAATCCCTTATGAATTTTGTGCGAGCTGTTGAAAAGGCATTTCCAACAATTAAAGTGGTTCGTGTGGATGAACGATTTACAAGTAAGTTGGCTTTCAATGCTTTAATTGAAGGCGGAGCTAGCAAGAAACAACGTCAAGATAAATCACTATTGGATACCATGAGTGCGGTAATAATTTTACAAAGTTATTTGGAACAAAAAGCATTCGGAAATTTGTAATTTTGCAACATGATTTTACCCATTGTAGCCTACGGAACGCCCGTATTAAAACAAAAAGCAGCCTTTATTGATGCCGAACATCCTGGTTTAAAAGAACTCATTGCCAATATGTTCGAAACAATGTATTACGCTCCAGGTGTTGGATTAGCAGCTCCTCAAGTGGCACATTCAATCCGACTATTTATCATTGATGTTTCTCCTTTTGCAGACGATTATCCTGAACTTGCCGGTATTAAAAAGACCTTTATCAATGCAGAAATTATTGAAGAGTCTGGTGTTGAATGGAAATTCAATGAAGGGTGTTTGAGTATTCCTTCCATTCGCGAGGACATCGAAAGAAAGCCCGTTATCCGAATGAAATATCAAGATGAAAATTTTGATTATTTTGAAGAAACATTTGAAGGGATTTTGGCACGTGTTATTCAACATGAATACGATCATATTGAAGGAATGCTTTTTACAGATCGATTAAGTCAGTTAAGGCGCACATTGTTGCGAGGAAAACTTCAAGATATTTCAAAAGGGAAAGTGAAAATTGACTATAAAATGAAATTTCCACAAATAAGAAGAAAATAGTGTTTTTGATTTTCTATTTTTACGATGTTCTAAATTGTAATTCGAACTATTGCTCATGAAATTAGCCCACTTAGTACCCAGCTTTTTATTTTTAGGATTGATACTTTTTTCTTCGTGCTCTGATGCTAGAAAGGAAAAGCTAGACAAGATAACTTCTCTCGAAACAAAACTAAAGCAAGATTCATTAAAAGTGCGCGATGAAGTTGCTGCATACAATCTTCAACTTGCTTACACCGATTTTGCTGCAAGTTTTCCGAAGGATACCTTGGCTCCAGCTTATTTATTTAAAGCAGCCAATTTGAGTATGAGTATGAATTGGGGAAAATCATCGGTTGAAATTATCAATAAGTTCACTGAAGCATATCCCGACGACAAGCGTATTCCAGAAGCATTGTTTTACAAAGCATTTGTTTACGACAATCAATTAAATGATGACGCCAAAGCAGGCGAATGCTATAGAAATTTCATAAAACGTTTTCCAAATCACGCATTTGCCTCAAGTGCTGAAGCATCCATCAAAAATTTAGGTAAAACCGACGAAGAACTTATTCGTGAATTTGAACGAATGAATGCAGATACAACCAAAGCGGCAATCCAATAAATTATTATAAGGGGTATCGCGCTATAGATCCTTCCGAATGGTTGGAAAATAATCCAGCTTTGTATTTAAAATAACCAGTCATGGCAATCATTGCAGCGTTGTCGGTACAAAATTCGAATTTAGGAATATAGGTTTGATAACCCTTATCACGCAAATCAATAAAGGCATTTCTTAAACCACTATTTGCTGATACTCCTCCAGCAAGCGCCAGGTTTTTTATACCCGTTGCATCAGAAGCAAGCAAAAGTTTACGCATTAAAATTTTCACTAAAGTATATTGCAAAGAGGCGCATAAATCGGCCGTATTCTTTTCGATAAACTCGGCATCCATTTTCATTTCATCGCGTATCAAATACAAAAATGACGTTTTAATACCACTGAAACTGAAATCAAATCCATCGGCCTTGGGTTCTGGAAAAACAAAACGATGTGGATTTCCTGTTTGTGCAAGTTTATCAACCAAAGGTCCACCTGGATATGCTAAACCTAATATTTTAGCCGCTTTGTCGAAGGCCTCTCCGGCAGCATCATCCCGAGTTTCGCCTAAAACCTGCATTGTCAAATGATCATCAACGCGAACAATTTGTGTATGTCCACCCGAAACCGTTAAGCATAGAAAAGGGAATTGGGGAATTGGGGCATCAGTTTGAATAAAATGAGCCAAAATATGAGCTTGCATATGATTCACTTCGATGAGTGGAATGTTTAATCCACTGGCTAAACCTTTTGCAAATGAGCCACCTACAAGCAAACTTCCTAATAATCCGGGGCCTCGCGTATAAGCAATGGCATGTAACTGATGTTTGCTTATTTTTGCAAGTCGAAGCGCTTCATCCACAACTGGAACGATGTGCTGCTGATGTGCTCTGGACGCCAACTCCGGAACTACGCCTCCCCAATTGCGGTGTACTTCTTGTCCAGCTACTACATTGGCAAGCATTTTGTCACCAACCAAAACAGATGCAGCTGTATCGTCGCACGAAGATTCAATTCCTAAAATATATACAGCTTGATCGCTCATCTAAATTCAATTACTTATTAAACTACTGCGCAAAATAACGGGAATTTTTTTGCTCACTGTGATGCTTTTGCTCTCAGGATGTTTGGTCTTGTTCCAAAGTGGACGATTTCAAACCTGGTTGGCAAAAGAAGTGGCTTCTCGTATTAGCTTGGCAATTGGGGCAAAGGTAGATATTCGAGCAGTTAAAATCCATTTTTTTGATCGGGCTGTTCTAGAAGGGTTTTATGTGGAAGATCTTCACAAAGACACCTTGCTTTACGTCGATTTTATTGAAGCCAATTTTGATGAAGTGTATTTGGGTTTCAAGCATTTCGATTTCGATCATGTGACCCTTCGGAATGGCCAATTCAATGTGCGTCAATTTGATGGTGAAGATGACTTAAACATTCAGTTTATTTTGGATGCGATTAATGGACCGCCCGATACAATCAAAAAAGCGCCATCCAAACCACCCGAATTGTTTTTCTGGGATGTTGATTTAGAAAATATTGCTTTTACATACGAATTCCGTGATACCATTCCGGATACTGGGTTTGGAATGAATTACGATCATATCCGCATTCGAAATATTAATGCAAACCTGAAGAATTTTTTAATCGTTGATGATTCTTTAACAGGCAAAATAAATCACATGGAATTGACGGAAGCGAGTGGCTTTCATGTAAAAGATTTCCGTTCCGATTTTGTGATTGCTTATACGATGATGGATTTTTCGAACCTGCATGTTCAAACGCCATTAAGTTCGCTCGATGGTAAAGTGCATTTCGAATACGATGAATACAGCGATTTAAGTGATTTTATTGAGAAGGTTCAGATGCGAGGAAAGATTCGTAAGTCTTCTGTAAACTTGGATGAAATTGCTGTTTTTGCTCCAGAGTTGAGAGGTTTGAATCAGCAAATTGCTTATTCCGGTGGTTTTAAGGGGACAATCGATCATCTCACAGGATTTAATACCATGCTCAGTTTTGGAAAGGAAAGTCATTTTATTGGAAGCTTTAAAATGGATGGTTTGCCCGATACCGAAAAAATGGAATTCGATTATAATGTAGTTGAAATGCAGACCAGTAGAGCTGATTTGCAAACTCTTGAAATGTATCCTTTTTATAAAAATACAAAAATAGAGGTTCCTGAAATGCTTGAAAAGGCGGGCGTTGTGACCTATCGCGGTGCTTTGTCTGGAACATTGGATGATGTGGTTGTACTTGGAAAAATTTCAAGCGATTTGGGTGAGCTTGATGCCGATTTGCATCTGTGGTTCCGCGATGATATTCAACAGTATGCTTACGAAGGAAAATTCGGAACAGCCAATTTCATGTTGGGCGACTTGCTTGGACTAAAACCCCGAATAGGGAATTTGGCCTTCTCAACTGAAATAAAAGGGCTGGGTTTTAACGAAAATCAACTTAAGGCATCCATCACGGGAACTTTGCCATTTATTGAATTGAATGGATATTCATATTCGAATATTACATTGAATGGGCTCGTAAACGGAAAAACGTATGATGGGAAATTATCCATAAATGATCCTAATGTTTTATTGGATTTTTCGGGATTAATTGATTTAACGAGGGAGCAGCCAGTATTCGATTTCCAAGCAGATGTCGACCGCATCAATATTACTGCGCTCAAACTCATCAAACGTGATTCAGCACTCGTCGTTTCGACACAAATCACTAGCAATTTTACTGGTAAATCGATTGATCAATTGGAGGGACAAATAGAACTTGCAGAAAGTTCTGTTCAATATGGTTCTCAAAAATTTCTTGTAGACGATATTTTATTTGAAGCGAAAGGTGAGCCAGATGCCAAATCAATACATGTATATTCCGATATTTTGGATGCCTCTATTCAAGGTAGTTTCCGTATGGCAAGTTTGCCTGATGCAATTTCGAATGTGTTAAACAGTTTTCTTCCAAGTTACACGGCTATTCAGATTAATCCTAATCAACCATTTAATCAAAACTTCAGATATGATTTAACGATAAAAGATTTACGATTGCCTTCTGAACTCTTTTTTCCAGATATTGAAATTGGAAAAGGAACTAAACTTTCAGGCGATTTTCAATCGAATGGCAATCAATTGCAGATGGAAATTACTTCACCAGAAATAAACATTTCGGGTGTTCGGTTTGAAGATATAAAATCGCAAGCTGATGCTAAGAATAATCGATTGAAATTTGATGTTACATCCCAGAAAATGTTTGTTACGGATAGTATTCAGGTTAATTTTATTAGTATTAGTTCGGATGCTGTAACAGATAGTTTAGGTTTGAAGATTAATTGGGCATCCAGAAAAAGCTTAGATGCTGCCGATGCTCAAATCAACGCAAATGCCCTTTTCGAAGGTTCGAAAATTAACATGCATATCCTACCGTCACTCATTCTCATAGAGGATACTTTATGGCAAGTAAATGCGGAGAATTCGATATCTATCGACACAGGATTAGTAGAATTTAATAATCTTTCGTTCACACATCAAAATGAATTTATCCGTATTGATGGAAAAGTAAGTGACCGTGATTCGGATGAACTCGATGTGATTTTAGACAATTTTCAATTACGGAATTTGAATCCATTTATTGCAGAGTCGGATCTTAAATTTGAAGGTTCCACAAGAGGAATCATTTCCTTTGCCGATTTGATGGGTAAGCCATTTTTTAAGAGTAATCTTGACTTGAAAAATATTTATATAAATGATGATTTTATTGGAGATGGATCAATTACCAGTAAATGGGAACCCAAAACAGAACGTATTTTATTGGATGGTCAAATAAAAAATTCATCGGTTCCGAAACTTGCTTTTAACGGGTATTTTATTCCATCAAAATCGACAAACAATATCGATTTAAATTTAATAATGAATAATATCCAATTGTCATTATTTAAGAAATATGTAGATGATATATTTTCAGATGTTACTGGCTTAGCCGATGGTAATATTCATCTAACAGGTTCTTTAAACGAACCAATTACAAATGGAACGGTCAATTTAAAACGAACTGCTGTTACGATTGGACTTCTCAATACCCGCTATTTCTTTGCTCATGAATTCATGATTAATAAGAATACTATTCAAGCGAAAAACATTCAATTAACCGACGAAAATTCAAATACAGGAAAA
>CAXNGM010000167.1:0-5637 GCA_964201695.1 Bacteroidia bacterium
GCAAACGTCAATCTTTTTTTATTAAAATTGACCCTGAATTTTCCGATTGTCCTTTCAAAAATTCTTGGAATTCTAATTAATACTATCTAATTATTATGCAAACATTTAACTCAGATGTAGAAGCAATTAACAGCTTGAAAGATGCTTACGTGCGTCTTGATGCTGAAATTGGTAAAGTCGTTATTGGGCAACAAGATGTTGTTAAAGATGTAATTATTTCAATCTTTAGTCGAGGGCATTGTCTTCTAGTGGGTGTTCCTGGTTTGGCCAAAACACTTCTTGTTACAACCATTTCGAATGTGCTGGGTCTCGATTATAACCGCATCCAATTTACACCCGATCTAATGCCCTCCGATATTGTAGGAACCGAAATCTTGGATGAGAATCGTCAGTTTCGCTTCATCAAAGGGCCACTTTTTGCCAACATTATTTTGGCGGATGAGATTAATCGTACTCCTCCAAAAACACAAGCGGCTTTGCTTGAAGCTATGCAGGAAAAAGCAATCACAGCTGCCGGTAAACGTTATGAATTAGGCCAGCCGTTTTTCGTTCTTGCTACGCAAAATCCTATCGAACAAGAAGGTACTTATCCTCTGCCTGAAGCTCAGCTCGATCGTTTTATGTTTAATATTTGGGTCGATTATCCCAAATACGAAGACGAATTATTGGTAGTAAAAAGCACGACTTCCGACACAAAAATTGAACTAAAGCCAATTCTGTCTGCAGAAGAAATTCTCTTTTATCAAGATTTGGTTCGTCGTATTCCGGTTACCGATAAAGTATTGGAATATGCAGTGAAGTTAGCGGTTAAAACTCGCCCTAACTCAGAACATGCTCCTGATATTGTAAAGAAATATTTGGCTTGGGGTGCTGGTCCACGTGCATCGCAGTTTTTGGTTTTGGGTGCGAAATGCCACGCTGCTATCCGTGGAAGATATTCTCCCGATATTGAAGATGTAAATGCTGTTGCAATGGCCATTCTTCGTCACCGCATTATTCGAAATTACAAAGCAGAAGCGGAAGGCCTTACTGTTGAAACAATTATTAATCAGTTGTTGGATTAATTTCCAAATGATACTAAATAAAAAAACCGGGCTTTCTACCCGGTTTTTTTATGCTTTCATAGTTTATCAATAATACGTCAAGCGGATCACATCTGCCAAATGTTTCGCATAACGAATCACTTGTCGTGTATAGCCGTATTCGTTATCATACCAAACGTAAAGTATAACATTGCGTTTATCGTTTGCAACAATCGTAGCTGGACTATCCACTATAGAAGCGCAAGGGTTTCCAATGAGGTCGCTTGAAACAAGCTCGTTTGAAATGGAATACTGAATTTGTTCTACGAGTTCTCCTTTCAATGCCGCATTGCGAAGTACGCTGTTCACATCTTCCTTGCTCGTATTCGTTTCGACAGTTAATTTCAAAATAGCAAGCGAAACATTTGGCGTTGGAACACGAACCGAATTGGATGTTAATTTACCCGCTAATTCTGGAATTACTTTCGTTACAGCGCTTCCTGCTCCTGTTTCTGTAATGACCATATTCAACGCAGCCGAACGTCCACGACGGTATTTCTTGTGGTAGTTGTCCAATAAATTCTGGTCGTTAGTATAGGAGTGAATGGTTTCAATGTGCCCACTCGAAATCCCCAAATTTTTCTGAATCACTTTCAATACAGGCACAATTGCATTGGTCGTACAAGAAGCTGCGGAGAATATTGTTTCTGTTTTATGATCGAAAGCCGATTGATTAATACCATAAACAACATTCGGAATGTCACCTTTTCCGGGTGCAGTTAATAGTACTTTTTCAATGCCTTTCGATTTCAAATGTTCTGATAAACCTTCTCTGTCACGAGAAGCACCCGTGTTATCAATTAAAATTGCATTGTCAATTCCATAGGCCGTATAATCAATCGTTGCAGGATTGCTTGCTGCAATCATCTTAACGTTATGGCCATTAATGATGAGTGCTTTATTTTCGAAATCTTCGATAATCGTTCCAGGGAAAGGACCATGAACAGAATCGGTTCTTAAAAGTGCCGCACGCTTACTAATATCTTCATCCGAATTGCTACGTGTAACAATGGCGCGCAAACGAAGCTGCTCCCCTTTTCCGGCTTGAATAATTAACTCGCGAGCAGCAATTCGACCAATTCGGCCGAATCCATAAAGCACGATGTCTTTCGGTTTTAAAACACGTTTGTCGGTGCCAAGAAATGCGGTTAATTTATCTGCAATAAACTCTGTAACCGATTCGTAAGCCGCTTTTTCATTAATCCATTCAGTTGCAAGTCTTCCAATGTCAATTCGAGCAGGAGCAATTTCTGTTTGAATTATTTCTTTGGAAAGAAGCAATGTATCTTGAATGGTGATTGGCTTACCAACCATATTCAACGCATAATTATGTAATTGCAATATTTCACTTGCGCTTCTGTCTACAAGTTGATTTCTAAATATAACCAACTCAATACTTCTATCGAACCATAACTCTCCAAGAATATGAATAAGCTCAATCGCTGCTTTTTCATCCCTGATCCATTCGTTTAGCTCTGTTTCGTAGGCCGAAGCGCCTTCATTGCTGTTTGACATATGCGTTTTATTAATGAAATTTTTGCGTCGCGAAATTAGAAATTTATAGTGCTTAATTCACACGAATTTTCGATTTAAATCGAATTGATAAAATAAAAAAAGCCCGAAGTGGATTTCGGGCTTCCTTAAATGTTTGGTTAATTTTAAATGCCTATTCCATAATAGGCTCTTGCTCCATTCGGGTAGATTCCTTCTATTAACAAGCCTTTACGGTCAGATTTTAAGGCCTCAGTTAAATCTTCAATTGAATTTACCATCTTATCGCCAACGTTCGTAATGATGAACCCATCTTTAATTCCAATGTTTCTTAATCTTCCCTCTTTAATATTCTTTACTCGAAGTCCATTCTGAATATTCAATGCATTTTTTTCATTTGCATTGACAGGCGAAAATTCAGCACCTAATTCTTCTCGCACCGATTCCGAATATTTTATGAGTCGGGTATCGCCATTTTTATTTTTAAGGATAACCGATAGTTCTTTCATAATTCCAGCTCGGTTGATGGTTAACTGAACTTTATCTCCTGGACGAAAACGTCCAACTTGTTCTTGTAATTCGGGAACATTATTAACTACAACATCTTGAATTTTAAGAATTACATCGCCTTCTTTTACGCCCGATTCTTCGGCAGCACCACCAACATTCAATCCCGAAACATATACTCCATTTAACTCGCTTATGTCTTTTTTCTTACCTAATTCGGCATTTAAATCTTCTAAAACTACCCCGATGAAAGCTCTCTGAACTTCACCAAATTCCAGTAAATCAGCAACTACTTTTCGAACAATATTTACTGGAACGGCGAATGAATATCCAGAATAGGATCCGGTGTTTGATGCAATGGCTGAGTTAATTCCGATGAGTTCTCCATTGGCATTTACCAAGGCACCACCGCTGTTTCCTGGATTCACAGCTGCATCGGTTTGGATAAACGATTCGATGGCAAATTTCTCATTTAAAATATTGATGTTTCGGCCTTTGGCACTAATAATTCCAGCGGTTACGGTCGATGTTAAACTAAATGGATTTCCAACAGCTAAAGCCCATTCGCCCACTTTCACTTGATCGGAATTCCCATAATAAATAAAGGGAAGATTTTTAGCATCCACTTTCAATAACGCTAAATCGGTACTTGGGTCGCGACCAATCACTTGGGCTTCATATTCGCGTTTGTCGTTCAATACAATTTCTACTTTCTCGGCATTCTGAATAACGTGGTTGTTTGTTACGATATAACCATCTTCCGAAATAATAACTCCGGAACCAGAAGCCATAGCTTTTTGAGGCGGAGCATTTCGGTAAGGATTACCAAAAAAGAAATCGTAAAAAGGGTCAATGTTGGCATCACGGCGGTTGTTCATGACAGTTTTTACATGGACAACTCCATGAACCGATTGTGCTGCTGCCTGAGTAAGATCGGGGGCATTCGCTAAATTGCCTCCTGTGTTTGATGCAAGTTGAACGGGAATTCGTTCAGATGTTAGACGGTCGAAACCGCTTTGTGTTGGGTGGAAAAAGTGACTGAAGCTAAGTGCTGCAAGTCCTCCCATACACGCTATTCCTAAGGTAGAAAGAAACTTTTTCATAAAATATAATGGATTAGTGTTTTTTTTGGCTCTTCAAAAATAATGCCTACAAGCTCATTAACAATGAACATTTTGCTGTTTATCTTTCTATGAAAACATTTTTTTTGAGCCGTTTAATTCATTTAGTTTTGTGTCAAATTAACGCCAATCAATTCGATGTGTTGCTGATGAGTATTTATTTAACATTTTTTTTGTTTAAACCATGAGCAACAACCCCGGAGGAAAAACAATTTCTTTCATTAGTGGAATCTTAATCGGTGTATTTGTCGGTCTTGGTTTGTTCTTTTTGGTACTCATTGGATTCAATCCATTGCGTTTTTTTAGTGATTCAAACGCAGGGCAAACGCAGGATACTCTGGTAGATTTGAGAAAAAATCCCGCTGAGCCCTTTATTAAATCGGCTAAGCAAAACACCGAAACGGCTCCTGCCGAAATCATTGAAAATGCCCAGGATTCTTTAGCGCCCGTAAATCTATTGGATAGTATTCCAGTTTCTGAATATTCTAATTCTGAATACAATTCAGAAGATATTATAGTGAAACGTGATGAATTGATAGAATCACGCATGCTGAAATTAATAGTTGTTAATCGGAATGCAGCAAAAGGAAAAACAGATTCCTTGATCAGTGTTTTTCAAGGTTCAGGAGGACAATCAATAGAATATAGAATTGAATTCTGGAGGTCTCCAATAAATTATCGAGGATTTAAGTTTGTCCGAAATGCCATTGTGACATTTGGACTTGATCCGAATGAAACGAGTCGATTATTTCAATTAGAGGATAAGTTTTACCTCAAACATGGCATATCAGTTTACCGCTTATTTATGACAGAGAAATTTGAACCTTTCTCCAAGGTGATTGATGAAAATCTTATTAAACAGCTTCGTTGATGCTTATTAAATTCCAAAAATTCCAAGCTACAGGAAACGATTTTATATTAATCGATGACCGTGATCGAAAATTCGATGTTCAAAATAGCAGTCTAATTCAAACAATTTGTCACAGAAAGTTTGGTGTAGGTGCCGATGGACTTATTCTGTTTCGCACGGAACCGGGAGTTGATTTTAGGATGATTTATTTTAATTCGGACGGATATGAAGGTTCCATGTGCGGAAATGGTGGCCGCTGTGCTGCCGCTTTTGCCGCTCAGTTTTATCTCGGGAAACAGCAATTCAATTTCAATGCTTTTGATGGTTTGCATTCTGCCGATTTAATTGCATCGAAAGAAAAAGGATACATCGTTCGTTTGCAGATGCAACAAGTTCAATTGCCCGAACTCATCGAAAACGATTTATTGCTCGATACAGGTTCGCCTCATTATGTCCGTTTTGTTCAGGATGCGGGTTCTATCGATGTTGCATCAGAAGGTAGAATGGTTCGCAATTCTCAACGGTTTTTGCGCGAAGGAGTGAATGTAAATTTTGTGGAAGTGCATCGCGATTCACTCACCGTTCG
>CAXNGM010000168.1:0-5627 GCA_964201695.1 Bacteroidia bacterium
GTGTATCCAATTCCAGTTCCCGCATCAGAATTTACCACAACAGAAGGTTGATTGTTAAGCAACATGGGCATGTCTTGTCCGAAATTCTGGTCGGCAATTTCTTTTTTCGATAAGGTGCTGAATGCCATGGCAGACTTATCACCGGCACGGGTAGCGCTTATCACAACTTCGTCGGCAATAAATACTTTGGGTAGTAGAATAAAATCGAGTTTCGTTTCTTTCGAAGGAGTAATTCTCTTGCTTGAAGAAATAAAACCAAGCATACTAGACACAACCGCGATTTCTGCTTGTGAGGAAATTTTGAGTTTGTAATTTCCTTTAGCATCGGTTGATGTGGCGATGAACGTTCCACTTACAGAAACAATTGCTCCTGAAACGGGACTTCCATTGGAGTCTGTAATTTGGCCTTGAATAAGTGACTGAGCATTTACCTGGAAAACAAATCCAAGCATGATTACAAATGAAAAAAACGCTATACGCATCGTTGTTATTTATTAAACAACGGATAAGCAGGGGCCGGCACATCCGACAAATTGTAAAACAATACCTATGTCCCTACGCTGGCATTACCCAGATCAGGTTCTTTCAGTTATAAGGCAACTGAAAAGGGTATAATCTCAGCCACACGTTAATGCAGCACCCCTTGATTAATTATACAGCAAAGCAATGAAAGTAATTTGAAATGCGCAAATAAATTATTCGCTTTCTGATTCTGTGCTACTTGACTCTAGCGAATTTTTTAATGCCTTTCGGTTTGTTTTGATGATTTTCTTGAATTTTTTATCCATCGATTTTTGTTTCGACTTGATGCTTTTAAAAAAATCCTCTTCTGCTTTGATAAAAACCGGAGTTGCCTTTTCGATGAGCTCCATTCCTTTGGTAGTTAGCAATAGGGAACGAGAACGCGTGTCGAGATGATGTGCTTTTCGAATGATGTATTTTCGTTCCTCTAATAAACGAAGGACTTTGGAAACCATCATTTTATCGCAGTTCGTATTATTGGCAAGCATCATTTGTGTGATGGGTTTGTCGATGGTTTTATTCATCGTTGCCAATGCGTTAAGCAATAGAAACTGAACATGTGTGAGACCAATAGGATCAAGCACGATTTTCATGCGCCTCTGCCATAAATTAGTGATCTGCCAAACTAAGAAACCAGAACATTCGGATGGATCTTCGAAAGCAAGTTCGAACGTTGGGACAAGGCGTTTTTTCATTTTATAGAGAATATTCTTGCGTTTGAGATAGTATGAAACGCTTTTAAAATTTATGCGAAATTATTAAGATTGACCTTATTGCCCTAATCGAAGATTACGCTTCGGGATAAAGCAAGTATTTTTTTCTGATTTGACGATATGCATTCAAACCAGGTTCCCAGCTTTTGCGAATTTCCACTTCCGATTTTCCTTCTAAGATTTGTTTGCGAAGTTTATCCGTTCCAGCCAATTTATCGAAAAAATCGTTGAAGTATTTGGGGTTTTTGCCACTCGATTCATAAAGATTCTGAAGCCAAAACAGGTAGATTGATTTGGTGTCTCGAAGAAAATTCTCTCCAAATCCACTTAAGTCAAATCCTTTGCATTCCTTGTTTTCGTATAAAGGCGATTTGCTTCCTGGGCCACTTTTCGGGGTGAAGCCAAAGGTACCTAAAGGGCATTCTGGGAAACCAATCATCTCGAATGGCTTCAGAGTTCCTCTTCCAATACTCACAAAAGTTCCTTCAAAAAAGCAAAGCGAAGGGTATAAGTAAATGGCATTCATGGTTTGCAAATTGGGCGATGGCGGAACGGTAAGTTGATAATATTGATTGTGTTGCCAACCTTTGCAAGAAATAACCTGGAGCTTGCATTTCAATTTACCTTTTAACCAACCTTCGCCGTTTACCATTAATGCATATTCACCCACACTCATTCCATGAACTACCGGAACGGGATGCATTCCAACAAAAGAGGAAAATGCGGGATCTAAAACGGGTCCGTCGGTATAATGTCCGTTTGGATTGGGACGATCAAGTACAATTAATTGAATACCTTTTTCGGCACAGGCTTCCATCACCAAGGAAAGTGTGGAAATGTATGTGTAGAATCGCGCACCCACATCTTGGATATCAAAAATTACCACATCAACATCTTCAAGTTGCTCTGGTCTTGGCTTTTTATTGTCGCCATAAAGTGAAATGAGTGGCAAGCCGGTTTTCGTATCCTTGGTCGATTTCACTTTTTCGCCTGCATCGGCAGCACCTCTGAAGCCATGTTCTGGAGCGAAAACCTTTACAATATTTACCTTAAGCGAACGCAGGGTATCAACCAAATGCGTATTTCCTATTAGCGATGTGTGATTCGCAACCAAAGCAACACGCTTACCTTTTACTAAAGGCAAATATTCATTCATCCGTTCAGCTCCCAATTCAACATCGGCATCGGTTTTAATGATAACCTCAACCCTACTGAAAATTTGTGGACGAAGATTTTGTATAAAAAAGAAGAGAAATAGAAATGCCCATGCAAAGGCTTTAAAATTTCTAACTTGTGGCGCTGTTTTAAATCGAATCATTCTATAGTAATTTGAGCACATCTGCATTTCTTGCCAAAAGGCTTTTACAATCCAACAAAGGCAACAATCGTCTTTCAACTCCCATCATCCGAATTGCCATTGGAGGCATTGCTGTTGGTATTTGTGTGATGATTATTGCAATTGCCATTGTAACGGGCTTCCAGAAAGAGATTCGAGCGAAAGTTATTGGTTTCGGCGCTCATATTCAAATAAACAAGTACGATAACAATCATTCGTTCGAAAGTAGTCCGATTAGCAACAAAGAAAGCTACCTGAACGAGATAAAAAAAGTGCCTGGAGTTGTTCATTGGCAGAGTATTGCAACGAAAGCAGGAATTGTAAAGTCGGGCGATGCTATTGAAGGGGTTGTTTTTAAAGGATTAGGGAAAGATTATCAATTCGGCTTTTTTGAAAAGAATTTAGTTGCTGGAAAAATTCCTACGTTACCCGACTCTGGTAAATCAAACGAAATTCTCATCTCCAAATTGCAAGCGCAACTTCTAAAGCTCCAGGTTGGCAGCAGCTTGTTGATGTATTTCATTCAAGATCCACCCAAGGCGAGAAAATTTGTTGTTTCTGGCATTTACGATACCGGCTTGGGCGATAACGATTTCGATAAAATATACATGATGGGTGATATTCGGGTGGTACAACAGCTCAATAAATGGAGCCCCGACCAAGTAAGTGCCATCGAAGTCCAAGTTCAAGATTTCGAAAAGATTGATGAAATGAAACGACTCGTATACGAAGCGATTCCCAACGACCTCAATGCACAGAGTATAAAAAGCCGCTATCCGCAAATATTCAGCTGGCTCGATTTGATGGACACAAACGTTTACATAATCATCGGGTTGATGTTGGTTGTTTCAATTATCAACATGATTACCTCATTGCTCATCATGATTCTGGAGCGCACCCAGTTTATTGGAATTATGAAATCCTTGGGTGCTGACAATCGGTTAATGATGAAGTTGTTTTTAAGGCAAGCCAGTGTGTTGATCGGAAAAGGAATGTTGATAGGGAATTTGATAGGTATTGGATTCTGTTTTCTGCAATCGCAATTTGGAGTTATTACGCTAAATCAGGAAACCTATTATTTATCGGTGGTTCCAATTAATCTCAATGTTGTCGATATTCTTGTATTGAATGCGGCTACATTCGGCATTTGCTTAATTGCTTTACTCGCCCCAACATTGCTTGTAACGCGAATTAGTCCAGCGCGTGTTATTCGGTTCGATTAATCGTATTCAGAAAATCGCGAACTGCATTCTTAAGCAAGATGTGGCTTTGATTTTCTTCTTCCGGAAATGTATCGTTCAATTGTTCATTCGATTTAAAACAGGATTCCCAATCTTCAATCGATTTGATTGCTTTCAAAGTGCTTTGCTTTTTAAATCCAAAACCCCATTTCATACTTTCTTCGGCAAGGTATTCCTGTTCGGTTTGTCCAGGTGTTGGAATAAACAAAGCGGTTCTTTTTAGGCGGATTAAATCCATCAAACTACTGTATCCCGAGCGACATACAATATGTTGTGCACTGGAAATTTCCTGCAAAAATTCACGGTCATTGGGCTGAACTAGAATTCGCATATTATCCATTTCATCCGAACTTACCTTATTGGATATTTTGTCAATGATGAAAGTCATTCCCAAGGATAATGTCTTTTCAATTCGCAAAAGTTCTTGGAATAAGATTGTGCGTTGAGGTTCTGGGCCAGAGATGATAGCCAAATAACCATTCGGAGTATTATGAACGATTTGATTCGATGAAAAACGGCTTAGAATTCCCAAGTGTTTATGCTTAGAATTATTTGATGTGGTAATAGATAAATCCGCACTTAGTGAATGTGAACATGACAAATCGGGAATCCAAATTTCATCAAAATTGGAAGTCCAAGCGATAATTTTATGTTGGATACTCTTTCTCAGAAAACCCAAATTCCGCGGAACCTTAGGATTTAATTGGTGCGTAACAAAGACACAAGGAATCAGTTTGGAATTGAGACCGTAACGGTTATCGGAGATGACTCCATCAATTTGATGTGTTTTTATCAGGCTTTGTAAGTTCGTATATTCTAATTTGATGTTCTTATTGATTTTATTAGTCTGAAGCAGTATTTTAAGCCAAGCAGGAAGGTGCTTTGAGTAGTGGATTTCTTGTTCATTTGATTGAATTTGTTCCAAATGAGGAAAATGCTTTTGGAGGTAGTTAAGCACATGAGCCGAACCATAGATAAATACTTGTGCTTCTTGTTGAATCAATTCCTTAATAACCGGAATACACCGCGCAGCATGACCAAGGCCCCAATCGAGCGGGGCAACAAGAATGCGCGGAGATTTGGTAAAAGACATGTTGCAAAATAAGGTTATTCTTAATCAAAGAACTATTTTTGTCGCATGCGCGCAATCATTACAGGGGCTAGCAGTGGAATTGGGAATGCCATTGCCATTGTATTAGCTAAACAAGGCTGGCAAATAGCTAGCATCTCTCGAAGAGAAGAATCCGTTCTTGCACTCCAAGAAACGTTAAAATCGTTCGGATCACAAGAGCATCTTATTGTTCAAGGCGACCTGTGCATTGAAGCCGATAATGCACGTTTTCGAGAAGCGATTGCACATGAGTGGGGCTGCCCCGATTTAATTGTGAACAATGCTGGAAGCTATATTCCCGGAGCCGTTGGGAGCATGTCGCATAATGAACTTGACGAACAAATGAACATCAATTTCAGAAGTGGTTTTCAATTGATTCAGTATTTTGTACCCCGTTTCAAGCAATTGCAGAGTGGTCGTATTGTATTTATTGGTTCTGTGGTCGTTCAAAAGCCGCGTGTGAATGCCGCTGCATATACCCTTTCGAAAGTAACCAACGATATGTATGCAAAACTCTTGTGCGAAGAACTTCGTGATTTTGGCGTTGGTGTTACCCGCATCTTTCCGGGGTCTGTAAATACAGCAACGTGGGGCGTTGAAGATGTTCCTCGAGAACGTTTTGTGCAGCCCGAAGATATTGCCCAATTAGTGAACACCTTGGTTCAATTGCCCGCGAATACCTTGGTAGAAGAAATGACTGTTTG
>CAXNGM010000169.1:0-5610 GCA_964201695.1 Bacteroidia bacterium
AGCTTAACGGTATCTCCGTCTTTCAGGATATTTCCGTTACTGTCTTTGGTGATAATTTCGTCCATGGTTTTTTATTCTAAAACGCGAATGTAGTAAAATGCATGAACCTGAGTGGAATCAATAATTAATTACTTGCTGTTCCATATTTGCAGGAAGTTCTCTGAACTCGTAATGTTGTGTTCGAAGTTGGGGTTCAAATCCTGCTTCACGAATGGCTTGTTGAATTCCGTCTGATGTAAATCGGTGAGGAGCACCCGCAACGGATACCACATTTTCTTCGATCATGATGGATCCAAAATCGTTCGCTCCAGCATGCAAACATAACTGGGCTGTTTTTTCACCAACAGTTAGCCAAGAGGCCTGAATGTTTATGACATTGGGAAGCATCATCCTGGAAAGTGCAATCATGCGAATGTACTCTTCGCCAGTGACTGTATTTCGAACATTTTTCACGCGACGAAGCAAAGTGCCATCGTCCATAAAAGGCCAAGGAATAAAAGCTAAAAAACCATTGGCATCGGCGGGTTTTTCACTTTGAACCTGACGAATCCAAGCCAAATGTTCGAATCGTTCGTAGATGGTTTCAATATGACCAAACATCATAGTGGCCGATGTTGTTAAATGAAGCTGATGCGCCGCACGCATTACATTGAGCCATTCTTGTCCGCTGCATTTACCTTTTGAAATCATGCGGCGTACGCGGTCATTTAATATTTCAGCTCCAGCACCAGGTAATGAATCTAAGCCGGCTGCTTTTAAGCGAGTTAACACTTCGGTATGACTTAAATTTCCGAGTTTCGAAATATGCGCAATCTCAGGTGGACCAAGTGCATGTAGTTTAATGTCTGGGAAATGGAATTTTAAATCACGAAAAAGTTGCTCGTAAAAATCAATTCCTAATTCAGGATGGTGACCACCTTGAAGCAGTAATTGGTTTCCACCCAAACGACGCATTTCTTCAATTTTAACGCGGTATTCGTCAATCGTTGTTATATACGACTCGGCATGACCGGGGATTCTATAAAAGTTGCAGAATTTGCAATTGGCAATGCATACATTGGTGGTGTTGGCATTGCGATCGATAATCCAAGTAACTTTCCCGTCGGGCTTTTGCCGTTTACGAAGTTCGTTTCCAACATAAACCAGGTCGACTGTGGCTGCATTTTCAAAAAGAAAAACACCTTCTTCTATGCTCAGCCACTCCATGTGAAGGGCTTTATCTAGTATTAATTGAGTATTCATGGATTGTTTAAAATCGTTCGCAATATAGCATTCCTTAATGGTTCAAGCGCTTTGTACTCTTTATTAATGTGATTGCAATTGCATTTCTACAGTATGACACTGAATAAAAGAACTCGCTCTTTATAACAAACTGAAAATTGTATTGTTCAATTAATACGTAATGGAATTTAGATTCTTTATTATAATGAAAAAACTTCAGCTTTTCTTTTATTTAAATAGTCGTTTAATGTCATCTTCAATTTCTTTCAAACTCTGTTCCTTCTCTAAATTCTGTTGATGATTTTTATACTTATCGAATTCTTCATTTGATTTCACAGTGGCTTTTTCATGTGTTATTTTGCCTGCATGGGTCAATAATTCTCTGCCGTTCAATTGCAAAATACCATCTAATTTAGAAATCCAATCGTTCATATACATTGGAGTTTGTTGCTGAGCCATGGTTTCTGCAAAAGCTAAATACTGCTCCACCAACAATCCTAATAATTTCATTTCATGTTCTTTCAGGTAGTTTTTGGCAATGATAACATCTGATTTTTTAATAGTCAACGTATTTTTTTTGTCAAGAGATTGCATTCCCATCAAGGGCAATCTAGCATCAACTCTACGATAAACTAGCTCAGCAGCAGTTTGTTCACTAATGGCCCAAAGCAATTTATTTTGAATGATTTTGAAAAACGTAATTGTATTTTCATCTTTTGTATTGTAATCAATGCTGTGGTATAAATGTCTTTGATTTTTTGATAGAAGAATCTTTCAGATAATCGTATTTCACGAATTCGATCTTGCAATTCGTTGAAATAGTTCATTGAATTTCCCGACTTAAAGCGGTCATCATTTAAAGTAAATCCCTTAATAAGATACTCTTTTAAGCGCTGAGTTGCCCAGATTCTAAACTGTGTGCCTTGCGGAGATTTTACTCTGTATCCCACAGAAATAATTACATCAAGATTGTAATATTCCAAATCTCGTTCAATGTTGCGAGTCCCTTCCTGTTGAACTGTTCGGAATTTCCGAACAGTTGAATCTTGAATTAACTCGCCTTCAATAAAAACATTTTTTATGTGCTCACTAATTGTAGCTTTTGATTTTTGAAACAAAACACATAGTTGTGCTTGAGTCAACCAAACGGTTTCATCTTCTAATCGAACATCTAATTTAATTTGTCCATCCTGATTTTGATAGAGTACGATTTCTCCATTATTCATAGTCATTTCATTAATATTAATAATTTAATTGGTGTTGATTTTTTTAATAAAGTATAAAATTTTGTTGAATCCGTTTTTTAATCAAATCCGTTTTTCTGAGTTTTGTTCATACAATTCAAGCAATATTAAATTCGTTTTTTAGCATTGCTAATTTACAATTTTATAAAATGATGTTCGCGAAAATATCTTTTCATTTTAAACACATATAAATTCAAATTGATTTCATGTTTGTTTGATTTATCGATTGATTCATCCATCCATATTCAAATAATTGTACAAAGGCATTTCAATTCTATAATTACATTCCTCCTAATTCAGAAAACGAACGATGATTTGTTACATTTGTCGCATATAAAATAACCATGTCTAAATTTTCTATTACCAATATATCGAAAGCTGGAAAAGGCGATCGCGTTCTTCTTGCAGCCTCTATTGATGATTTAGGATCATCCAATTTCTCTAAAACAGAATTTGCCTACATCCAAGAACAAGTTAAAAATCAGAAGAAAAGCATTGCTGTCAACCATTTTGGTCATTTCAGTTTTGTTCTTATCATCGATGTTAAAAAATCGCATGCATTAACACTTGAAGCTACTCGTGTTGCTGGAAACGCTTTGTTATCGTCTATCAATGCTCAAAAAATAAAATCGATTCAGATCATCGATTGTTCCAATAAGCCATTTGAAACCTTGGCATTAACCGAGGGAATGGCTTTGGGGAATTACCAATTTTTAAAATACCGTTCAACTGCCGAGAAAGAGAAAAATAGCTTGCATAAATTGGAAGTATGCAGCGAAAACATTGCGAAGAAAGAACTTGAACAGTTACAAATACTTTCCGAAGCAATTTACCTTTCTCGCGACTTAGTAAATGAACCGCTTTCCTTTTTAACGGCTGTTCAACTCGGAAAAGAAATTCAAAAAGCCGGAAAAGAAGCAGGTTTTAAAGTAGAAGTTTTCAATAAATCGAAAATTGAAACGTTGAAAATGGGTGGTTTGTTAGCAGTAAACAAAGGTTCAATCGATCCACCAGTTTTTGTTGTGATGGAATACAAACCTAAAGGTGCTGTGAATAAACATCCGTATGTGTTTGTTGGAAAAGGTGTTGTATACGATACCGGTGGATTAAGTCTGAAGCCGAACGATGGCATGATGACTATGAAGTGCGATATGGGCGGAGCTGCTGCTGTGGTTGGTGCAATATACACCATCGCAAAATCCGAATTGCCAATTTGGGTGGTTGGTTTAACGCCTTGTACAGATAATCGTCCAGACGGAAATGCCATTGTTCCCGGCGATGTCATTACCATTTCGGATGGTACAACGGTAGAAGTTTTAAATACTGATGCTGAAGGTCGTTTGATTTTGAGTGATGCACTGGTTTATGCGAAGAGATACAAGCCTGAATTTGTTGTCGATTTAGCAACGTTAACAGGAGCTGCGGCTCGTGCTATCGGAAAATATGGTATTGTAGCTTTGGGAACAGCAGAAGGAGATTTTAATTTATTGAAACAGAGTGGCGACAATGTGCATGAGCGTTTGGTTGAATTTCCGCTTTGGGACGATTATTCAGAATTACTTAAAAGTGACATTGCCGATATTAAAAACATTGGTGGCATCACCGCAGGCGCAAATACTGCAGGCAAATTCTTAGAACGTTTTACAGATTATCCTTGGGTGCACTTAGATATCGCAGGGCCTGCATTTGTGGAATCGACCGATTCGTATCGTGGAAAAGGAGGAACTGGCTCGGGTGTGAGGTTATTGGTTGATTTTATCCGCAATAAAGCAAAAGCATGAGTGAAGGAGCAGAACATATAGTTAGGGTAGGGATTACGCAAGGCGATTTCAATGGTGTTTCGTACGAAGTAATCATGAAAACATTCATGGATCATGCAATGCTTGAGTTGTGTACGCCCGTGGTTTATGGAATTCACAAAGCAGCAACGCATCACCGCAAGCATCTTGGAATAACAGATTTCAATTTCTTTGGAATTTCCGATGCCTCTAAGGCAGCGAAGAATCATTGTAATTTCATCAATATTACCGATGTTGAAGTCGGTTTAGAAATTGGCACTGCAAGTCCTGCTTCGGGCGCGTGGGCGGTTAAATCGCTGACTCGTGCTATGGAAGATTTACAAGCAGGATTGATTGATGTCATCGTTACGGCTCCATTTAATAAGAGCAATGTGCAAGGTCCTGATTTTAATTTTCCGGGACATACCGAATACTTGGCGCATAAAACAGGAACGAGCAATTATTTGATGTTGTTGGTTAGTGAAAATTTGCGTGTTGGAACTGTCACCGGACATATTCCTATTCAGGAAGTTGCAGCTGCATTAAGTGTCGAAAAAGTACTGTCCAAATTGCGCGTTATGAGTCAATCGCTTTTGCAAGATTTTGGAATTCGTACTCCGCGAATTGCTGTTTTGGGATTAAACCCTCATGCTGGTGATGGTGGTTTATTGGGGAAAGAAGAAGAAACGATTATCGCTCCTGCTATTCGCAAAGCCAATGAGGAGGGCATTAAGGCGTTTGGTCCATATTCGGCTGATGGTTTTTTTGGAAATAGCACTTGGCAAAAATTCGATGGCGTCATGGCCATGTATCACGACCAAGGATTGATTCCGTTTAAATCGATTGCATTTCACCACGGGGTTAATTTCACTGCGGGTTTGCCAATCATTCGAACTTCTCCAGATCATGGAACGGCTTACGATATTGCAGGTAAAAATCTCGCAAGTCCCGATTCATTCCGAGAATCAGTGTATGCCGCAATTGATATTTACCGAAATCGGAAAATGCATGCGGAAATGTCGGCCGATCCTTTAAAGCAATTGGCTCGTAGGGAACGTGAACGCGATCGTCACTAATTGAACGATTGAAAATCCGTTTTCAATAAAACAAACTCGCTGAAATCCCATCTGCAAACAACCACTGATTGGGATTTAGAATAAAAGCATTCTCTGTTTCCTGGAGGATTTCAGGATTTGACAATTGTTTTCGTGCTTTTGCAAAATGCTGGATGTATTCCTTTCCAAGTTGAATTAGCGCTTGCTTTTCAATGCCACGCAAGGTTCTTAGTCCTGTTAAAATCAATTCGTTATAACGTGTTTTCGAATCGATGAATTCAAGTTCATGCATGCAATCTCCCAATTTCAACG
>CAXNGM010000170.1:0-5600 GCA_964201695.1 Bacteroidia bacterium
GATAATGCAAAACATCGTCCCGTAATGATTCACCGTGCACCTTTTGGCTCTTTGGAACGTTTTGTTGCTGTTCTAATTGAACATTGCGCAGGAAAATTCCCACTTTGGCTCACTCCAGAACAAGCGGTAATACTACCAATTTCAGAAAAGTACAACGAGTACGGAAAAAAAGTTTTACAACTGCTTAAAAATTACGATATTCGCGCCGCAATTGACGACCGTGATGAACGTGCCGGCAAGAAGATTAGGGATGCTGAAATCATGAAAACTCCCTTCATGCTTGTTGTTGGTGAAAAGGAAGAGGAAACTAATTCCGTTTCTGTTCGTAGGCATGGCGAAGGCGATTTAGGCTCGATGAGTTTAGAAGCATTTGCCAAACTAGTAAACACGGAAGTCGAGATGCAAACAACATATACAAACAATTGAAGGGAGGACCCAAGCTATAGCAATGCCACCGCGCTCTCCACGGCCGTTTAACCGGGGACCGCAAAAGAAAGAAGAAGCACACCGAATCAACAATCGCATTGTTGGTTTAACCAATGTTCGTCTTGTAGGAGATGATATTGAGCCTGCTGTTCACACATTTGAAGAAGCTTTGCGAATTGCGCGCGATCTTGAAATGGATCTTGTGGAGATTGTTCCCAATGCCGACCCTCCAGTTTGTAGAGTTATCGATTATAAGAAATTCCTATACGAACAAAAGAAGAAGCAAAAAGAAATGAAAGCCAAAGCCACAAAAATTGTGGTGAAGGAAGTTCGTTTCGGACCGAATACCGATGAGCACGATTTTAATTTCAAATTGAATCATGCTCGTAAATTCCTTCAGGAAGGATCAAAAGTGAAAGCGTTTGTATTCTTCAAAGGGCGTTCGATTCTCTTCAAAGAAAAAGGAGAAATTCTTTTATTGAAGTTTGCTGCGGAACTTGAAGAATTTGGTAAAGCGGAAAGCATGCCTGAATTAGAAGGAAAGCGGATGATCGTATATATATCACCAAAAAAGAAAAAATAAGTAATCACTAATATCTATCACAATGCCGAAAATGAAAACAAATTCCAGTGCCAAAAAGCGTTTTAAGCTTACGGCTACAGGAAAAATCAAGCGCAAACACGCGTTTATGCGGCACATTCTCACCAAAAAATCCAAAGATCAGAAGCGCCGTTTAGGTCATTCTGGATTGGTTTGTAAGGCTGATGAAGGTCTCGTTAAACGAATGCTTGTAATTGGAAAGTAGCAATCAATTTTTTATTAACCAGATGCCCAGTATTAAGTATATTCTAATCGAATAACGCTGTTCATCACAACACCATCTAAACCATGCCACGTTCAGTCAACCACGTTGCCTCACGCGCCAGGAGAAAGAAAATCCTCAACCAGACCAAGGGCTATTGGGGTGCCCGCAAGAACGTCTTCACTATTGCGAAGAATATTCTTGAGAAAGGTCTTACCTATGCATACCGCGATCGCAAAACCAAAAAACGGAATTTCCGTGGTTTATGGATTCAGCGTATCAATGCAGGAGTTCGTCAATACGGAATGTCGTACAGCGAATTCATGGGTAAAATCCACGCGAAAAACATCCAGATTAACCGTAAAGTTCTTGCCGATTTGGCAATGAACAATCCAGAAGCTTTCAAAGCAATCTGCGACGCGGTAAAATAATCCGATAAATTTCTTTCTCTAAAGCACCTCCATTCGAGGTGCTTTTTTAGTTTTACATCATGTCGTTTCAACTCCCTCCCAACTTTATAAATCACATACAACATTTGCCGGGATTGGATGAATCACGATTTGTGCTTGCCCACCAAAATCCTGCTCCGACTTCGGTTCGACTAAATCCCGAGAAGGCAAGTTCTATTTTTCAAGACGCTAAGCATGTTTCATGGTGCGAACATGGTCGGTATTTAGAAACTCGTCCCGATTTCACACTTGATCCACTTTTTCATGCGGGTGCCTATTATGTTCAGGAAGCCAGCTCCATGAGTATCTGGTCGGCACTTAACGACCTTGTTCCAGAAAAGAAGGATCTGCGAGTTTTGGATTTATGTGCAGCCCCAGGTGGTAAAAGCACGCTCATTGCATCTTGGCTTGCTGGCGAAGGTTTATTGGTTGCGAATGAAGTAATTCGGAGCCGAGCAGGAATTTTAACAGAAAACCTCAACCGCTGGGGAAGTGCCAATATAGTAGTAAGTAATAACGATCCACGTCAATTTGGAAAGCTGGTAGGATATTTTGATGTCATCGTTGTGGACGCTCCTTGCAGTGGCTCGGGCATGTTCCGAAAAGATCATTCAGCAATGGATCATTGGTCGGAAGATGCTGTAATACATTGCGCGGCAAGGCAAGAACGAATCTTAGCAGATGTTTGGACTGCGTTGAAAGAAGGTGGTCTTCTCCTCTACTCTACCTGCAGTTATTCTGAAGCCGAAGATGAAAACATGAGCAGCTTTATTCTTAATGAATTGCTCGGTGAAATTGTTGCCATCCCCACGTTAGATTCACTTTCGGGTATAATAAAAACTCCGATGGGCTATCGCTTTTATCCCGGACAAATAGATGGGGAAGGATTTTATTTATCTGCCATCCGAAAGACTGCTGAAACTGAAATACCCTATTACAAACCAGCATTTCGAGCATTACCCATTCCGGCTCAAGTTGCTCAATGGATAGCGAAACCCGAAGCTTTTGTATATTCCGAAACACATCTCGGAGCTGGCATCATACCAGTTGCCTTGCACGAAGCGATTCCGCCATTGCTTAAACATTTGCATATTCTTAAATGTGGCATTCTTGCAGGCGAAATGAAGGGAAAAGATTTTATTCCATCGCATGAAATGGCATTGAGTTCACTATTACGAAAAGATATTCCTCAAATAGAATTAGAACGAGATGAAGCTTTGCACTATTTAAAAAAGGAAGCACTTCGCGGAAGAAGCGACTGCAAAGGTTGGCATCGAATGAATTTCCAGGGCCTCGGTTTGGGCTGGGGAAATGTACTTCCCAATAGAATCAATAATGCCTTACCAAAAAGCTGGCGTATTTTAAAGGAGTTGGAGTAGAAAATACATTATTTTAATAAGTGAATTAGAGTTGTTAATTCGTCGAAACTTATTAGAAACCGAATTATAAATAGCAGCCACGAAATATGATTTTCAAAACAACGAATTGTTCTTTGATTATTATTTTGATGGCAAACCACCTCAATATGATATCTATTAAAGTTACAAGGATAGTAAAGGAAATATTTGGTTTGGCATAAGCACAACGGGCATTTGTAAATTGTCGATTGAATTCATTCAAAATCACAGGCTTTTCTGTAAATTGCCTCGGTTATCTGGTACAACATGAATTTTCGATTAACAATCAGTTTTACATTCCTTTTTTTAACATGCATTCATGTTCATGCACAACGCGGTAAACAAGGAAATTTAAACCTAAGCCAAAGCAGTCCAGGTCCAAATTATATAGTAAACGAATACACTTCACTTATTGCGGATGTACAAGCCGGACAAACATTCATCGAAGTTTCGAATTTAGGCCTCAACCAAAACAACCGCTTTTCTGGAACACTCGAAGCCGGTGATTTACTTTTCATCATCCAAATTCAAGGTGCTAGCATCACCACTCCCGACGATTCCACTTACGGTGATATTGTAAATTACAACGGAGCTGGTAATTATGAATGGATGGAAGTAAGTTCGGTCGATTTAACAAACAACATCATTACCTTTTCTTGCGGATTCGAACACAATTATTCGGCTTATGGAAAAACCCAAATAGTTCGCGTTCCTCGCTATTCAAACCTCACTATTCAAAGCAATGCACGTATCACAAGTCCACAATGGAATGGAACAACGGGCGGCATTGTTGTCATAGAAACGAATGGCGATGTATCGATTCAATCCAATGCGAATATCGATGTGAGTGGTTTGGGATTCCGAGGGGGCAGCACAGGAACTAGTGCTTCTGTATTTGGAGGACTGAAATACCGTACAACTATTGAGAGTGAAGGTGCCGAAAAAGGGGAAGGAATTGCAGGTTCGCAAGCCGATTATGATTTACTAAATGGACGATTTTGCAGAGGTGCAGCTGCCAATGGCGGTGGTGGTGGAAACGCTCACAATTCGGGCGGTGGCGGAGGTGCTAATGCTGGAAATCCATCACTTTGGACAGGCAAAGGAAATCCATCTTTGACTACAGCCAATTGGGCACAGGCTTGGAATAAAGAGTTTGCCGGTTTTGCTAATTCTACCTCAACCGGAGGCGGAAGGGGCGGCTATTGCTTCTCAGGCAATAACCAAAATGCGTTAAACGTTGGGCCAGGTTTAGCCAGCTGGGGCGGCGATTACAGAAACAATCATGGAGGTTTGGGAGGGCATCCTCTAGATTATTCTACAGGAGCAATGATATTCATTGGGGGTGGTGGTGGTGGTGGTGAACAGAATGAAACCTATGGCGGAAATGGTGGGAATGGTGGCGGTATTATAGCGATTCGCGCCTTTGGAACTATTTCAGGTGCTGGGAAAATTCAGGCAAATGGTGCTAATGGCGAAGATGCGCTCGGAAATAATGCATTAGAAAGTGGAACCGATGGGGCCGGTGGGGCCGGAGCAGGTGGCTCAATTATAGTCGATGCTTCGGGCACAATTTCCAATATGACCATCGAAGCAAAAGGAGGTAATGGAGGAAAACAAGATGTTACTTTATTCGATAATGAAACCGAAGGACCTGGCGGTGGCGGTGGTGGTGGTTTTATTGGAATTACAAATCTAGTTGCATTAGCCAATGTGAATGGCGGAAATAATGGAACAACCGATTCCAACGCCTTAACAGAATTTATCCCGAACGGAGCGACAAAAGGCGGAAATGGAGAAGTTGTATTGCGAAATTCACTTGTTAATTTACTTGCAAGTTCCGACACTATTTGCTCTTCGGGATTGGCAACTTTGAATGCTTACGATTTCATCAATTTCCCCATTTATTGGTCTGAAACACCTTGCGGATTGCCATTAGAAACATCCGATACTTTTTCTGTCAATGTTGATTCTTCAAGCAATTTCTATTTGAGTTCTTGCCTATTGCGTCAAACAGTCGAAACGCAGGTTAGCATTCAATCGGGAACATCAGTTGATGCTGGAAACGACTTATACATCTGTCAGGGACAATCGGCAACGCTTGATGCAATTGGGAATGGAACCTTCGTTTGGAATGATGACCCAAGCTTGAGTAGCGTCAACATTCCAAATCCAACGGCCAATCCAAGCGACACCACACTTTATTTTGTAACTCTTACCGATGGAAATGGCTGTTTGGCGATCGATAGTGTTTTGGTTATGGTTGGAGATTTTCTTCAGATTGATTTAAGCAATGATACAAGCATTTGCTCAGGAACGGCAATCCAACTTTCGGTTTCGGGGGGCACTATTTACACATGGGCAGTGAGTTCTTCACTCAACACATTAAATCCGGATGCTCCCATTGCAAATCCCACCCAAAGTGAAACTTATTATGTAAGTGCTTCGGCAAGTGGTGGATGTTCGGCGCAGGATTCAGTTCGAGTAACTGTTTTCCCAACAAGCAATTTCCAAGTAAGCGGCGGTGG
>CAXNGM010000171.1:0-5598 GCA_964201695.1 Bacteroidia bacterium
TTGCCTTGGAACCAATATTCTTCCGATATATTCGATTTAAAACGCGCGCAAAAAATATTGGATCACGATCATTACGGATTAGAAAAAGTAAAAGAACGTATTATCGAATACCTCGCAGTTTTGAAATTAAAAGGAGATATGCGTTCGCCTATACTTTGTTTTTATGGACCTCCTGGCGTTGGAAAAACATCGCTTGGGAAATCCATTGCTAAGGCCTTGGGACGAGAGTATATTCGCATGTCATTAGGAGGTGTTCGCGACGAAGCGGAAATTCGCGGGCATCGCAAAACATACATTGGAGCTATGCCCGGAAGGATTATCCAAAATCTGCGCAAAGTAAAAGCAGCTAATCCGGTGTTTGTTCTCGATGAGATTGATAAAGTAGGGAGTGATTATCACGGAGATCCGTCTTCCGCATTATTAGAAGTGTTGGATCCAGAACAAAACAGCACTTTTTACGATAATTATGTAGAGCAGGATTTCGATTTAAGTCGAGCTATGTTTATTGCAACGGCAAATAACCTAAATGCTATTCAACCGGCTTTATTAGATCGAATGGAGCTCATTGAAGTGACGGGTTATACACAAGAAGAAAAAGTAGAGATTGCTAAACAGCACCTTATTCCTAAACAAATTGCAGAGCATGGTTTGAAGAAAGTTCAGGTGAAGTTTACTAAGAAAGCGCTCGACAAACTTATAGAAGACTACACACGCGAATCGGGTGTGCGTTCATTGGAGAAAAGAATCGCCAAAGTAATTCGTTCTGTTGCAAAATCTATTGCCATGGAAGAGCAAATTGATGCTAAGATTGATTTTGCAGATATTGAACGCATCATGGGTCCAGCACGTTTTCATCGCGACAAATATGAAAACAATGAAGTTGCTGGAGTTGTAACAGGACTCGCTTGGACTTCGGTTGGTGGCGACATTTTGTTTATCGAAACTATATTAAGTCGTGGTAATGGCAAACTTTCATTAACTGGAAATTTAGGCGATGTCATGAAAGAGAGTGCAGTTATCGCATTGGAGTTTCTGAAAGCGCATTCGGAAAGTTATTTAGGAATATCTAACGAAATTTTCGACCATTACAATGTACATATTCACGTTCCAGAAGGAGCAACTCCTAAAGATGGACCTTCTGCTGGAATTGCCATGTTAACAGCATTATCTTCGGCATTTACACAACGGAAAGTAAAGACGCAATTGGCGATGACTGGTGAAATTACATTGCGTGGAGTTGTGCTTCCTGTTGGAGGAATAAAAGAGAAGATATTAGCTGCAAAACGCGCCAATATTCAACAAGTAATTCTTTCGGAAGAGAACCGCAAAGATGTTGAGGAAATAAAATCTGAATACCTTAAAGGCATGGATTTCCATTACGTTTCAACCATGCGGGATGTATTGAAATTGGCTTTAACCGACCAATTGGTCAAGAATCCAATGAAGATTGAATTACCTAAAAAAGAAAGCAGTAAACTTAAAAATTAGAATTTCTAAAATCTTGTTTAAACAGATTGATTCTCTTCAATTGAATTTGAAGAATAATTTTTTAGCTTGATTTTAAAGGAAGATCCCTCTCCAATTTTCGATTCAATGGAGATGGAGCCGCTCATCAAAAAGACTAGGTTTTTTACCGTATGCAATCCGATTCCTGTTCCTTTATTTCCAAAACGATCAGTGTGAGACAAGGTTTGAAACATTCCAAAAATGCGTTCGTGGTATTTTTCGGGAATCCCTGGACCATTATCTATAATCTCAAAAATTAATTCCGTTTCGTTTGCATTTGCCACAATACGGACATGTCCTTGAGCTTTGTCATTATATTTTATCGCGTTTGAAATCAGATTCTGCAATATCTGCCTCAATATGATTGAATCACATACAATTTCCTGGACCGATACCTCGGTAACAATTTGAAAATCACTCGGTGGACTACAGAACTCTACTAACTCATTTATAAATTGAAGTAATTGAATTTTTTCAGGAGTATAAGCTTGCTCTCCGGCCAATGAATGCTTTAGAATTCCATCAACTAATTCTTGTGATTGAAATGCTTTTTTCTGCAATTGTTCTAGCGCCTTTTCCGCTTTCTCATTAAGTTGACCTTGACTTTCTTTTGCAATCATCTTGCTCAATTGATAAATTGATTGCATTGGAGATCTTAAATCATGAGAAACCAAATGAGCATAACGACTTAATTCTTCATTTTTACTTTTCAATTCTTTTAAATTCCGACGTAATTCCATTTGGGCGATAACCTGATTGGACAAATCTGATAATGCCTTGCGCTGGTCTGAATTTAAAGTGTGTGGTTTATTATCTATAACGCATAATGTGCCAAGCGGAAAGCCTTCACGGCTAAGCAAAGGAGCTCCAGCATAAAAGATTATGTGGGGATCTCCAGTAGAAAGTGGATTATCTAAAAATCGATTATCTAATTTGGTATCTTCTACTACAAATAACTGTTGGGGTTCTAAGATTGCATGTGCACAGAATGCAAAATCTCGAGGTGTTTCCGAAACAGCAAGTCCATGATGTGATTTAAACCATTGTCGATCTTTATCAATTAACGAAATTAAGGCGATGGGGGTTCCGCAGATATGGGCTGCAATCGATGTTATTGCATCAAAAGCTTCTTCGGGAAAAGTGTCAAGAATTTCATACAAGTCAAGATTGGCCTGCCTTTCACTTTCATTATCGGGAATACGAGCAGATAACATGGGTTAATATAATTTTACCAAAATGAGCATTATGGTTGGGAACCGCAAATTAAACAAAAAAATTACACTCTTATAAAATGCAATCGAATATTTGAGGGGAAAGAAAAAAGGGGAAAGTTAATCAGTTCTTACTGAGGCTATGCCGAAGCTTAGAAATGATTAATCCCGAGTGCAAGCCCTTTTGGCTGAAACCTCGGGATGTAAAGTAGAACGTAAATTGAATTATTTATTATTTGTTTTTACAGATATATTTTTAAACAACAACAATCCAACGGGGATAATACAAAGTGAAATTAATACTTGAATAGTGGCATTGGGGCCAGATCCCAAATCATCAGTTGAAAAATTAATCAAATCATGTTGTTTCATATAATAAACGCAAACCGCCAAGCCATTGTTTGCAAAATGAGCTGCAACAGAATACCAAACCGATCCAGACCAATAAAATAAATAACCCAAAAAAGCACCCATAAAGAATCTTGGTAAAAAACCAAAGAATTGAAAATGAATGAAACTGAACACAAAAGCAGTAATCCAAATAGCGATAATTGGCTTGTTAGTCCATTTGGCAAGTAAAGGTTGCAAAGTTGACCTAAACAACAATTCCTCTCCAAGAGCTGGTATTAGTGCCATGATGAACAATGATATAACTAAGTCGGCTGGATTGGGCATTGAAAGAAATGCCTCTGTTAACTTAGCTGCTTGCTCTTCTTGAATTCGCATCCATTCACCCAATGGTTTGAGGCTTTCTGGGAAGACCAGCGCATCATTAAACGTAGCTAGAAGATTTATTAAAGGAAGTTGAATCCACATCAAAACCATCGCCAATATGAACAAGGCAAATTGTGGTTTTTGCTTTGTGAATAAGCCAATTGACAATGGAATATTCCGCAAATAACATAATGCCATTGGAGGGAATAAGAAAAGTCCGCAAGCCGATAAAAACTGGCTCAATCTTAATACCGTCAATGCGCCTGCTTGATTAGGATTTGAAGGAAAACTCGCAATCTCGGGCAATGTAAAACCGAACATCAAACTACTTATTGCAATTGATAAAAATGAGGCAATCGAAAAACCCGTTAAACACAAAATCAGCAACCAAATAAATTGTCGTGTTGGGCCAGCATCAATTAGGTTAGGTGGAAATAGCTGAAAACGATTTCGGTTCATGTGTTGAATTGGTTAATTAAATCCTGAACAAATAAATCCATCCAAGATTCAATACAAACATAGTTGAATTGCAGAAAAGAAATTCCTGTAGGATTTATGCCTATTTTTGTGAGCTGAAAGAATATGGCGAAAATTGGGAATATAGATTTAGGCGAATTTCCGCTATTGTTGGCTCCGATGGAAGATGTGAGCGACCCTCCATTTCGTTTGGTTTGTAAGCAATACGGAGCTGATATGATGTACACCGAATTTATTTCTTCGGAAGGATTAATTCGGGATGCAGCAAAAAGTAAAAAGAAACTTGATATTTTTGAATACGAGCGACCAATAGGTATCCAACTTTTTGGTAGCGATATTGACTCCATGCGCGAAGCAGCCGAAATTGCTGCAGCAGCTGAGCCCGATTTGATCGATATCAATTATGGTTGCCCGGTGAAAAATGTTGCTTGCAAAGGAGCTGGTGCTGCATTATTGCAAAATATCCCGAAGATGGTATCGATGACGAAAGAAATCGTGAATTGCACTACCCTTCCGGTAACTGTAAAAACCCGATTGGGTTGGGACGATACCACGAAGAACATCATGGAAGTTGCCGAACGCCTTCAAGACATTGGCATTAAAGCACTCACGATTCATGGCCGAACCCGTGCACAATTGTATAAAGGCCCTGCCGATTGGCAATTGATAGGTGAAGTGAAGAACAATTCACGTATCCAGATTCCGATCTTTGGCAATGGTGATGTTGATTCTCCTGAAAAAGCCATCGCAATGCAAGCGCAATATGGCGTTGATGGTGTAATGATTGGTCGTGCAAGTATTGGATATCCATGGATTTTCAATGAGATTAAACATTTCATGCGAACCGGAGAAAAATTGAGTCCGCCAACCATTGCCGATCGCGTAAAAGTATGTCGAACACATTTGGATGCCTCCATCGAATGGAAAGGCGATGTTCTAGGAATTATTGAAATGCGCCGTCATTATACCAATTACTTCAAAGGAATTCCTCATTTTAAAGAATACCGCATGCAATTAGTTACCCTGAACTCCTATGTTGAAGTTCAAGCGGTACTGAATGAAATTGAATCTGTTTTGGGAAATATCCCAACTGAAATTAACAACTAATTATGCTTCAACAACCAGTAAACAGAACCGAACTTGAAAAATTAGGGGAATTTGGTCTTATCGACCACCTCACAAGCGGGTTTCAAATACAAAACAAAAGCAGTAAAAAAGGCATTGGTGATGACGCTGCGGTTCTAAATTTTGGAGATCGCGATGTGTTGGTTTCGACCGATATGCTTGTTGAGGGCATTCATTTCGATCTAACATACATGCCACTGAAGCATCTTGGATACAAGGCTGCAGTTGTTAATTTTTCGGATATCTATGCCATGAACGGTATTCCTGAGCAACTTACCATTGCACTCGCTTGCTCGAACCGCTTTCCGGTTGAAGCTTTAGACCAATTGTATGAAGGCATTGAAATGGCCTGCAAAAATTATGGTGTAGATTTAGTTGGGGGCGACACAACCTCATCGCTTTCGGGTTTGGTTTTAAGTCTAACTGCTATTGGAAGTGTTGAAAAAGACAAAGCTGTAAAACGCAATGGAGCAAGTATAGGCGATTTACTCGTTGTTTCAGGAGATTTAGGTGGAGCTTATGTTGGTTTGCAATTGCTTGAAAGAGAGAAATCGGTGTTTATTGA
>CAXNGM010000172.1:0-5571 GCA_964201695.1 Bacteroidia bacterium
CCGGAAGCGGGAATGGGATTTTCATTGGGTATTATTTCCAATTTGCATTTGGGAGATAACTTTGATTTACGTTTTACACCAACGCTTTCATTTGGCGAACGCAAGCTTATCTATCAACTTCGTGTAACACCTACAATTATTAATGATTCATCCACCACCGACACCAAATTCAAAAGTGTGGAATCGACGTTTCTCGAATTCCCTTTGTTGCTCAAGTTTAAATCTGCACGATTGAACAACGGAAGAGCTTATGTTATTGGAGGAGTTAAACCCGTAATTGACTTAGCATCTCAAGATAAAGTAGATGATAAAGGAGAGAAAATATTGAAGCTTAAAAAGAACGATTTGAATTGCGAAATAGGCTTTGGACTTGATTTTTATACCCAGTATTTTAAATTCACACCTGAGTTTAAAATGTCGTATGGATTAAATAATTTATTGGTGCAAGACAACAATCTTTTCACATCCAGCTTACAAAGTATTCGGTCGAAAGCATTTTATATTTCTTTTACTTTCGAATAAAACGATGCATCAGGAATTGCAGTTAACACTAAGCCCCATGCTTGGGTACGATGCAATTCTGTTGAAAGAATATGTTCGAAAAGAGCTTCAGTTAAGCGAATCCGATCAACTTCATGTTATTCCGCTTCGTCGTTCACTTGACGCTCGGAGCCGTTCCGTAAAGGTGAATTTAAAGATTGCGGTGTATGTGAATGAAGAAATTCCAAAATCCCAGATTCAGATTCCCGAATACAAAAATGTTGCGAATGCGCAAGAAGTTATTATTGTGGGAGCGGGTCCCGCGGGTCTTTTTGCAGCCTTGCGTTTGCTCGAATTGGGATTAAAACCCATTGTATTGGAACGTGGTAAAAATGTACGCGACCGACGACGCGATTTGGCCAAAATAAACAAGGAACATCTTGTAAATCCGGATTCCAATTATTGTTATGGAGAAGGTGGTGCTGGCACTTATTCGGATGGTAAATTATACACCCGTTCAAACAAACGAGGAAATATCCGTTCGGTTCTTGACACGTTTTTCGCACATGGAGCTGTGGAAGAAATTCTCATCGAAACGCATCCACATATTGGCACAAATAAACTTCCCGGAATCATCGTTGCGATGCGCGAAACGATTTTAAATCATGGAGGTGAAGTACATTTTGACACACGCATCAGCGGATTTGAATTCAATGCAGGTGCATTTTCGGGTGTGGAAACCCAACATGGCGATCGTATACAAGCAAAAGCATTGATTCTTGCCACCGGACATTCGGCTCGAGATATTTATGAAATGCTTTATGCTTCAGGTGTTTATCTCGAATTTAAACCATTTGCATTGGGTGTTCGCGCAGAGCATCCTCAAGAATTAATCGACTCCATTCAATACCATTGCATCAACCGTGGGGAATATTTACCTCCCTCCTCCTACTCGCTTGTAGAACAAATTCAAGGACGTGGAGTCTATTCGTTTTGTATGTGTCCGGGAGGAATTATTGCTCCCTGTGCAACATCGCCGGGTGAAATAGTAACCAATGGATGGTCGCCTTCGAAACGCAACAATCCTTTTGCAAATTCCGGAATTGTTGTGGAAGTGAAACCTGAAGATTTGAAAGCCTTTGAAGCTTTTGGACCATTGGCCGGAATGAAATTTCAACAATCCATCGAACAAGCAGCTTGCGTGGCTGGAGGTGGAAATCAAACAGCACCCGCACAACGCATGGTCGATTTTTCGGAAGGACGATTGAGTAAATCATTGCCTGACTCATCTTACCAACCGGGAATCAAATCGGTTCAATTGCAAACGATATTGCCCGATTCTATAACCAACCGATTGAAACTTGCATTACCAGCTTTTGGTAAAAAAATGCGGGGATATTATACAAACGAGGCGGTTCTTCACGCAGTAGAATCGAGAACCTCAACACCCGTAAGAATTCCCAGAGATCCGGAAAGCTTGCAGCATATCGAAAAGCAAGGATTTTTTCCTTGTGGAGAAGGTGCTGGTTATGCAGGTGGAATTGTTTCGGCCGCAATGGATGGACAAAATTGCGCTGATGCAGTTGCTCGATTTTTAAAAGTGCATTGAACGAATACTAATTCTCTCAATTAGCCTATGAACACTTCTCAATCGATTGAAACTCTTTATCAATCACAACAAGCTTTTTTCAATTCTGGAAAGACTCGGGATGTTTCGTTTCGTAAATCCCAATTGCTAAAATTATCGGAAGCAATCAATGTTTATGAAGAGGAAATTCTCACTGCTTTAAATGCTGATTTGGGCAAACATGCCTATGAAGCGTATGCGAGTGAAATTGGCACATTGAAGATGGAAATCAGTCACACCCTTCATCATTTGGATGAATGGAGTAATCCTGAATATATCTCCACTCCCTTTGTCCATTTTCCAGCTAGCAGTTTTATTCTCAAAGATCCACTTGGAGTTGTTTTGATTATTGGTCCGTGGAATTATCCTTTTATGTTAATTATGGCGCCCCTTGTGAGCGCAATTGCAGCTGGAAATTGTGTTTTTGTTAAACCCTCCAATCAAGCTTCTGCAACGGCTCAATTGATTGAGAAGATTCTCACTTCCATCTATCCAAGTGAATTCGTTTGTGTAATTCAAGGACCGGGAGCATTGATTGGGCCTGAACTTATTTTGAAGTACCGTTTCGACCATATTTTCTTTACGGGAAGCGCGAGTGTTGGTAAAGAAGTGATGAAAATGGCGGCCGAACATTTGAGTCCGTTGACCTTAGAACTCGGAGGAAAAAGTCCAGTGATTGTTGCTGAGGATGCCAACATTTCCATTTCGGCCAAACGCATTGCTTGGGCTAAATGCTGGAATGCCGGACAAACATGCATTGCGCCCGATTATTTATTGGTTCATGAAGATGTTGCGGATGAATTTATTGAGAAGTATGCGCATTGGGTGAAAGAATTCTTTGGAGAAGATGCTTCAAAAAGTGATTCTTACGGAAAGATCATTAACCAAAAACGCTTCGACATTTTGAGCAATTATATCAGTCAAGGCAAAGTGGTTTCGGGAGGACGCATTGATTCGAAAAAATTATTCATCGAACCGACGCTTTTAACGGATGTGGAAGAAGGCGCCAGTTGCATGAAAGAAGAAATCTTCGGTCCTATTTTACCCATCATTCGCTACCGAAATAAGGAAGAAGTTTTGGCACATGTTGCGAAAAATCCCTATCCGCTTGCTTGCTATGTATTTACGTCCAATAAGAAAACAGAAGCCTATTATCATTCAAACATCCGATTTGGAGGTGGAGGAGTAAATATCCTCTTGATTCATTTAGTGAATTCGGAATTGCCTTTTGGAGGTGTTGGTAACAGCGGCATGGGAAATTACCATGGACGTTATGGATTCGAAACGTTTACTCATAGAAAATCAATCATACGAACTGGTTTCTTTCCCGATTTACCCATTCGGTATGCCCCATTCAAAGGCAAAATCAAACTGGCAAAATGGTTTATGAGATGAAAATATAATTGGAGATTTCTTCATTTGGAGGGAATCCCGATTTTTTTATGGATGTGAATCAAGACAGTAGATGTTGATTTGGCCAATACTATTTTGACAGTCAAGGATTAAACCATACATTTGGGAATGCATATTGAAAAGCAAGAGATTGACAAGATTCAAGAACTTTGTAAAGAGAACAAAGTGAAATCCTTGTTTGCATTTGGATCTATTACGAGAGCCGACTTCAATCCTTCCTCAGATATTGATCTAGTTGTTGACTTTGATGAAAGTGATCCATTTAAGTACACAGATCTTTATTTCAATTTGAAGTCAAGGTTGGAAGAGATATTCAATAGACAAGTGGATTTGCTGGAGGAAAGAGCAATACGAAACCGGTTTTTTAGAGAGCAATTAGAAAAGACGAAAGTAAAACTTTATGGACATTAGGATTCAGACATGGCTGCTGGACATCCTTCAATGCGTTGATGAAATTAATCAATTTCTAGGCGAGAATAGAGATTTCATTGCTTATAAAAAAGATTTGAAGACTAAGAAAGCAGTGGAAAGGAATATAGAAATAATCGGAGAAGCTGTTTCTAGAATATTGAAAATAGAACCCAATTTCAATCTTGAAAATGCCAAGAATATCATTGGTACAAGAAATAGAATAATACACAGCTATGACACTATTTCAGACGAAGTAATTTGGACGATTGTTTGTCGCGAACTTCCTGAATTAAAAGGTCAAGTAGAGAAGTTTCTGAATAGCTAATTTAACATTGAAGAATTATGCGCTCTTCCTGAAATTTGATCGCAGCTGAAGCTTCATGATCCGATCTTCAACAACATCGATATCATAACGTTTCATGGAGAAATTTCCACTTTCGGAATTTGGAAGAAGAAAGAAGAAATTAGCAGATTTATTTGAAACTTAAAGCAATACCGAAATACTCAATTTAATGGTTGATTGTGCTTCAGTAATTCTAATCATTCATTTAAAACTGAGTTAATCACATGGAGGGAATCCCGTTTTTGTTTTAAAGCGCGTATGCTATTTTTCACTAGCTTGCAATCATGTTGACTAAAACTGACATAGAAAATAAGTTGCGGAAGCTTAAACCTGAGCTTGCAGACAGGTTCTATGTGAGCAAGATTGGATATTTTGGATCATTTGCATCGAATAGTCAAACAGATAAAAGCGACTTAGATTTATTGGTTGAATTTTCCAAACCCATAGGCTGGGAATTTTTCACGCTGGAAAGTTTCCTTGAACAATCTTTCGGAATACCCATTGATCTTGTTACTCCAAATGCACTGAAAGAAAGAATAAAAGAGTCTATTTTAATGCAAGTAAAATTCGTGTGAAACCTAGCGAAAGAGATCCAATTTTGTATTTAGAAGATATAGCTACTTCTATGCAAAGAGTTCAGGAATATACACTTGGACTTGATTTTCAAAAATTCAAATGGGATTATAAGACAGTAGATGCTGTTATACGAAACTTTGAAGTCATTGGAGAAGCAAGTAAAAATTTACCTAAAAACATAAAAGAAAAGTATCCAAACATTCCATGGGAAGAAATGTATCGACTTCGAAATCGAATTTCTCACGAATATTTTGGAATTGATTATGAAATTCTTTGGGACATTGCTACGAATCATCTTCCTCAGAATTACTCGGATATTCTGCTTATTGTTTCTCGAGAAAGAAAAGATTAGTAGATTTTTTTCATTGATAAAACTTAAATAATAAGAACATTTTAGAGAGAATTATACATTCTTCCTAATA
Organism: Bacteroidia bacterium; assembly: GCA_964201695.1. GTDB lineage: Bacteria > Bacteroidota > Bacteroidia > M30B66 > M30B66 > CALQRR01. The sequence goes on from CAXNGM010000172.1 coordinate 5,273, forward strand.
CTTGAAAAATTTTGAAGCTTCATAATCCGATCTTCAACAACATCGATTTCATAACGTTTCATGGAGAAATTTCCACTTTCGGAATTTGGGAGAAAGGAAGAAGATATTTGTTCGATTAGTTGATGCTCTGAGAGGGAGTCGAGAAGGCCGAAAACAAGCGGCTTTCCTTGTGGGATTTTGTAATGCAATTTCAATAATTCCCAAATTGGATTAAGACATGTTTGATTGGCTTGCAAAGGAGGAAATTGCTTGAAAATTTCGATAACACCTTCAGCCTTCAATGGAATGGGTGGCTGTTT
>CAXNGM010000173.1:0-5556 GCA_964201695.1 Bacteroidia bacterium
GATGAATGGGACATCGATTTTTTAGGGAATTACGCGGTGAATAATTACCGAGTTTTTCCTCAAACCCAAACCACCGAATTCGGAACTATCAACCAGGCTCTCCAATTTAAAGTGTATTTTGATGGAAAAGAACAAAGTCGATTTGCCACTTCCATGGGAGCTGTTACCTCAACCTGGCGACCAACACGTAAATTGAAACTCAAATTAATCAGTTCATTATTTAACTCATCTGAAACAGAAAAATCGGATGTGTCGGGTGAATATTATATTAATGAATTGGAACGTGATTTAGGAAGCGCCGACTTTGGTGATGTTGCATTTAACCGCGGTATTGGTGCTTATCAAACTTTTATCCGCAACGAATTAAACTACGTCGTTGCCAATATCGAACACAAAGGGTATCTCGAAAAAGACCAACATTATTTTCAATGGGGCGCCCGTGCTCAAAGTGAAGTCATAAATGATGCCTTGAAAGAATGGCGCATGATCGATTCGGCGGGCTATTCGATGCCTATCAGTCAAAATATTGAATCTTTACAAGGTCCAGAAACACTTGCGATAAACTCTTATCTCAAAACTGCAGGCACTCTCAACTCCATGCGTTATCAAGGATACTTCCAAGATAATTTCCATTGGCGTTCCGACTCAATCGACTTTGCAATTACTGGCGGTATTCGTACAAATCATTGGACTATCAACGGACAAACATTGGTAAGTCCGCGTGTGGTATTTTCGTTTAGTCCACTGAGTTGGAAACGCGACATCACCTTCCGCATGGCAGCCGGACATTATGCGCAACCGCCTTTTTACAGAGAATTACGCGGATTTGATGGTACAATCAACACAAACTTGAAAGCGCAGGAAAGTTGGCATTTTATAACAGGAGCCGATTTCACTTTTAAAGCATGGGGCCGTCCTTTTGGTTTTTATGCCGAAGGATATTACAAAATCCTAAAAAACTTGGTTCCTTATGAAATCGATAATGTGCGCGTTCGTTACTACGCCGATAATTTGAGTGATGGTTATGCTGCAGGAATCGACATGAAAGTGAATGGCGAGTTTGTGAAAGGCGTTCAAAGTTGGGCAAGTATGAGCATCATGCAAACCCACGAAGACCTTCGTGATGATTACTACTATATTCGCTACAACAGTGATGGAGAAACGATAGTGCCGGGAATTACAACCAATAAAACAGTAGTCGATTCGCAACGCGTTGAGCCCGGTTATATTCCAAGACCCACCGATCAACGTTTTAATTTCAGTCTCTTTTTCCAAGATTACCTTCCTAAAAACGAAAGCATCGCCATGCAAATCACCTTGGTTTTTGGCTCGCGTTTACCCCTTGGCCCGCCCGATTTTAATCGTTACCGCGATACCTTAAGAATTCCACCATACCGTCGCGTTGACATTGGCATTTCGAAACAGTTTATTAAAGCAGGAAAACCACTTCCTAAATCATCGCCATTCCGAAATCTAAAAACACTTTCATTGAGCTTGGAAGTCTTTAATTTATTGGGGGTAAATAATACCGTTTCCTATACTTGGATAAAGGACGTGACCAACCGAACTTACGCTATACCAAATTATCTCACCAATCGACTATTGAATTTACGATTGCAGGCGAGTTTTTAGCAACTACATGTATTTGGAAATTCGATCAAGCAAAATATGCTCACAAAAGAGTCGTTGGACAAACATAATCGCTGATTTCAAAAAGTCCCGATTGCTTTATTGTTTGAAATCCACCTTGCACATTGATTAAATTCGAATAGCCCCTGGCCTTAAGAATGGATGTAAAAATCATAGAACGATACCCGGCAGCACAATGCACAAAGTAGGTTTTGTTTTTATCAATTTTCAGCATGCTATCGTTAATGAAATCGAGCGGAGCATTGATCGCATTGGGAATATGTTCACTCAAATATTCACTATTTTTTCGCACATCTAAAATTTCAAACAATCCACTTTTACTTTCCTCCGCCATTTCTTTAACCGTAACAGATTCAATAGTATCTGTTTCAAAACCAGCTGACTTCCAAGCATCCATTCCACCTTGTAAAAATCCCAATGCATGATCGTATCCAACACGTGCCAATCGGGTTACCACTTCTTCTTCCCTACCCGCTTCAGTTATCAATAATATTTTCTGATTGATATCAGGAATTAATGCTCCAACCCAAGGGGCGAAATTCCCATTAATACCAATATTGATGGAGTTAGGGATAAATCCAAGAGCAAAATCTTGAGCGTCTCGTGTATCCAAAATGAGAGCAGATGTTTCATTGGCGACAAGTTCAAATGCTGTTGCTGTTAATGCTTGAGTACCTTGCTTTAAAACAGTTTCTATATTAGTATACCCTTTTTTATTCATTGCAACATTCAATGGGAAATACAAAGGCGGTGCAACTAATCCCGTTGTGACTTCTTTCACAAACTCCGCTTTGCTCATAGATGACCTCAATGCATAATTGTTCACTTTCTGATTACCCAACGTATCGAATGTTTCTTTGCTCATGTTTTTACCACAAGCACTTCCTGCTCCATGTGCAGGATAAACAACAATCTCATCCGAAAGGGGCATAATTTTATTTCGCAAGGATTCGAATAATACACCCGCTAATTCTTCCTGCGTTAAACTCGCTGCTTTTTGAGCCAAATCTGGGCGACCAACATCCCCAATAAATAAGGTATCTCCACTAAAAAGTGCTGTTTCTTTTCCTTTTTCATCGGTTAATAAATAACACGAACTTTCCATCGTGTGACCAGGAGTGTGCAGCAGTTTCAACTGAATATCACCAACTTGAAATACTTCACCATCGGTTGCAATATGCGCTTCGAATTCAGGTTTTGCAGTAGGACCAAAAACAATTGCAGCACCTGTTTTTGCAGCTAAATCAATATGTCCCGATACAAAATCGGCATGAAAATGGGTCTCAAAAACATATTTAATTTTCACTCCTTCTTTTTCTGCACGAAGTAAATAGGGTTCAATTTCTCGCAAAGGATCAATAATCACGGCTTCTCCATTACTTGAAATAAAATAAGCTCCTTGAGCCAAGCATCCGGTATATATCTGTTCTATTTTCATAATTGATGAGGAATAATTTATGATGCAAAATTGGCCTATAAATAAATTACAAAAGGTGACTTTTATCACATTACGAAAAATTATTTCGCCAATTCTGAACATTCAATGTACCTTTGAGCAATGAAAAATTTAGCATCACTTCTATTTTCTATCTGCATTGCAAGCAGCATTATTGCACAGGAATCTCATCTTTCAAACATCCGTCAATTGACTTTTGGTGGAGATAATGCCGAGGCCTATTTCAGTTTCGACAATTCGAAATTGAGTCTTCAAATTACGAATCCAAAACAAGGAATTCCCTGCGATCAGATTTACATGATTGACTTAAATCAGGAGGATAAAGTAATTCCGAAACTTATTAGCAACGGAAAAGGTCGAACCACCTGTTCGTATTTCATGCCCGGAAATGAGAGCATTTTGTATGCATCCACATTCGAAGCCGCCGATTCTTGCCCTCCTCCTCCCGCTCCACGTAAAGATGGAAAATACCTCTGGCCGCTCTATAATTCCTTCGATATTTATGTGGCGAATTTACAAGGTGATGTCATAAAAAAACTCACCGACTCTCCCGGATATGACGCCGAAGCAACCGTTTCTCCTGATGGAAAAATGATCGTTTTTACTTCCGACCGTTCAGGTGATTTGGAATTATACATCATGAACATTGATGGAAAGAACGTGCGTCAAATTACTAGTGGACTTGGTTACGATGGAGGTGCATTTTTCTCGCCAGACAGTAAAAAATTGGTGTATCGTGCATCACGTCCAACAACTGCCGAAGATATTGCATCATACAAACAATTACTTTCCGAAGGATTGGTAGCACCCACGAACATGGAGATTTATACATGCAATGTGGACGGCTCCGAACAAAAGCAATTAACCCAATTAGGAAAAGCAAATTGGGCACCGTTCTATCATCCATCGGGCAAGAAAATTATTTTCTCTTCCAATCATAAATCTACCAAAGGCTACGACTTCAATTTATTCATGATCAATACCGACGGAACTGGCTTGGAACAAATTACCAACATCAGTAATTTCAATGCTTTCCCGATGTTTTCGCCCGATGGAAAGAAAATCGCTTTCTCATCAAACCGCGACAATGGTGGCACCCGCGACACTAATGTATTTATTGCCGATTGGAAAGATTAATTAAACCATTTCATCCTATGAAAATTCGCATTTTACTTTTTGCCTGTATTTTAACAAATCTTTCTGTTGAAGCGCAAAATTGGTTTGCTCCTAGCAGCATCATCAAACATATTTCAGTCTTAGCTTCCGATTCCCTGCGTGGAAGAGGAACTGGAACTCCTGACGAACTCAAAGCTGCCGAATACGTAATTGCACAATGGAAAAAAATGGGCATCACCCCTCAAGGTGAAAATGGAACCTGGCTTCAAGCATTCGATTTCAATGCGGGTATTCATGGCAAAGGAGGTCGCGCGGGTAAAGCAAACAATGTGATTGGCTTCCTCGATAACAAAGCAGCTACAACTATCATCATAGGTGCGCACATGGATCATTTAGGGGATGGCACAGACGGACATTCGCTTGATGCTCATTCGGAGGGAAAAATTCACAACGGCGCCGACGATAATGCATCGGGAGTTGCTGGAGTTATTGAACTTTCGAATTATTTCGCCAAAAATGATGAACGTGAAAAATTCAATTTCCTATTCATGTGTTTTTCAGGGGAAGAATTGGGATTACTTGGTTCTGAATATTTCGCCAATCATCCGACCATCGATTTAAAAACGGTGAATTGTATGATTAATATGGATATGATTGGGCGATTGAAAGCCGATAAACCGGTATTGGAAGTTTCGGGTGTTGGAACAGCGGCAGAATGGCTAGGCCTAGTGAAGTCGTTTGCATCGGCTGCGATGGACATAAAATGTGACTCTGCGGGTGTTGGTCCATCGGATCATACATCGTTTTACAACAAGCAAATTCCGGTGTTACATTTCTTCACCGGCACACACAGCGATTACCACAAACCATCGGATGATGTTGAAAAAATAAACGCACAAGGTGAAGAAGCTGTATTGATGGTTATTGCAGGCGTTATTGCGAAACTTCCGCAAGATCGTCAGTTGAGTTTTTTGAAAACACGAAATCCTTCCATGGGAAGTTCATCTTCTTTTAAAGTGACTTTGGGAATTATGCCTTCCTACGCTGAAGATGCAGCAGGATTGAAAGTGGAAGCCGTTTTAGACAACAAAGCTGCGTTTAAAGCTGGAATGAAAGATGGCGACATTATTACCCAACTCGGCGAAATTAAAGTATTGGGAATCCAAACCTATATGGACGCTCTGGGGAAATTTGCGAAAGGCGATAAAACCAAAATCACAGTAACTCGAGGAACTGAAACTCTGGTGTTGGATGTTGAATTTTAACTTGTATGATCGAGCACAATTACCCAATGCTCATCAATAAATTTAAAGATTAAACTATACCACCCACCC
>CAXNGM010000174.1:0-5551 GCA_964201695.1 Bacteroidia bacterium
AGGGCGCACACCATCGAACATGTTCATCCTATAGGTAGAAAAAAACCATTTGACATGCTATTCAATGTGGGTCCAGAAAGTGTAAGTGGTGGAAATGAAGTAATCAATAACATCGCATTTAATCTAGATTCAACGGGTTATTATCCTGCTAAATTTGGTCCTGCCATGCGCCGTATTATCGATTTCTCAGACACCGATCATTCATTGAGCATATTGCCAACCGGTCAATCGGGCTATTTTCTGGCACCTCATTATGATGATCAATTCGATTTGTATAACAAAAATGCGTTTCGTCCTCAATTGATGAATCGCGCTGAAATTGAAAAGAGTTCGAATGGTAAATCGCTTCATTTGAAGCCCGAATGATGCAAAATCAAAGTACGGATACTGTTTTAATGATTCGTCCTGCTAGTTTCAAATACAATATTGAGACGGCTCAAAGCAATGCATTCCAAAAAGCACCAAATATTGAAAATCCGAATGATTTAGCTTTGCAGGAATTTGATTCCATGGTGGCTATTTTAAGGGCCGAAGGAGTGAGCGTCTGGGTGGAAGAAGACAGTATTTTCCCCGAAAAGCCCGATGCCATCTTTCCTAACAATTGGCTTGGAATTCATCCTGGTAAACAAATAATATTGTATCCAATGGCCGCCGAAAATCGCCGTTTGGAAAGAGATCCGCAATTAATTAGTCGAATACAGTCGCAATTGCCGGGGTATTCAATGAACGATTTCAGCTTATACGAACGCGATGGTGAATATTTAGAAGGAACGGGAAGTCTTATTTTCGATCAAATTCAAAAGCGCGTTTTCGCAAGTAGGTCAAACCGAACTCACGAAAAAAAAGTAACGGAAATTGCCGGAATGTTGAATTTCGAACCTGTAATTTTTGATGCGATTGATGCTGATTCAAATGCATATTACCATACCAATGTAGTATTATGCATCGGGACACATTTTGGAATTGTATGTTCTGAGAGTATTTCGGAAAACGACCGAGATCGAGTTATAGAATCGCTCTCAGAAAACGGGCGTGCTTTATTGCATATTACCCGTGATCAAGTTGCGTCATTTGCAGGGAATGTGTTGGAATTGAGAAATTCATCCGATGAAACGTTAATCGTTCTTTCTTCTACAGCTATGAATTCACTTTTACCTCCCGAATTGGCCTTTCTGCAGCAGTTTGGATTATTGCTTCCAATTGATATTCCATTCATAGAACAAACCGGAGGCGGAAGCGTTCGATGTATGATGGCGGAAGTTTTTGATTAATTTAAATATTCTTTTTTCTAGCGTTCCGAAAATTTTATCTTTGAACATCTTAATACTAAACAAGCACCATGATTATTCCTAAATTCAAGATTATACTTTCAGCTTTTGTGTTTTCAGCTTTTGTGTCGAACGCTGTTTCGGCTCAAACCAAAACTGAAAAAACTTCCATGACTGCAGCTAAAAAAGATGAACGTCCGAGTCCACCTAAAGCAGCAGAAGCGACCATTGGAAATTTAAAAGTGGTTGTTAATTATAGTTCTCCGGGTGTAAAAGGTCGTAAGGTATTTGGCGAACTAGTTCCATTTGGTAAAGTTTGGCGAACAGGTGCTAACGAAGCATCAACGATCGAAGTAAGCCGCGATTGTAAAGTAGGTGGTGGAATGTTACGTGCTGGGAAATATGCATTGTTTTCCATTCCTGGTGAAACAGAATGGACTATCATTATCAATTCGGTTACAGACCAATGGGGATCATACAAATACGATGAGAGCAAAGATGTTCTTCGTTTTAAAGTAGCACCTAAAAAAACAGCTGAGTTTAACGAACGGTTTAAATTTGGTATCACATCCGACGAACGTGCAGATGGCCGAATGAGTATATTCTGGGAAAACACAGAAGTTACTTGGGAGATTCGATAATAAATAAAATTTTAAGAGGCCAGTTTTACTGGCCTTTTTTATTTAGTTTACAGAATTAATAGCAATCAAAAACATTATGAATAACACGAATAATCCTTATAACAATCCGTATACACGGAAAATTACGGGAGGGATTTCAGGTAAAACAATTTATTTGCCTGATGTTAATCAATCAACATTGAGTACAATTTCAAAGGATAAATTTGTTAAAAACGGCGAATTGTTTTCAGATATTAAATTGGATAATTCAAATGGATTTCCCGATTCATTGAGTTTCAAACGTAAATTTGGATTGCTTATTCCCGTTACCAATACGGTTATGGAGCATGAACTTTGGAGAATTATTTTTAACAACCAAGGCCCGGAAGGATTAGATGGCGTTGGGATTCATACAGCGAATATTCAAACTCCAGGAGTCAATATTCAAAACGAAGCAGACTTAGATGAATTCAAGAATATCTTCATTAATGGATTAAATGCTGCTATTAATCAGTCGCTATTAGCACAGCCCGAATACCTCATTATGGGAATGAGTCTTGAACATATTCTCCATGGAATTGACGAGCTTCGAAGTTTGATGGATGGAATTGCAGCTAACAACAAGTTATCGTGGGCAACTTGGCACGATGCAGCCGATGCAGCATTGAAAAAATACAAGGCCAAACGTATCGGTTTAATTGCTCCTTTTATTAAAAAGGGAAATGACAATGCCATTAAAATGTTTGAAGATTTGGGTTATGAAGTGGTTGTTAGTTTTGGGTTTGGTTGTGGCGATTTGGTAGATATTGCTCACATTCCTGATTCACTTAAAGAAGATGTGATATTAAAACATTTAGCAACTCCCGAAAATAAATTGGATGCAATTCTTCAATTGGGAACTAACATGAGCATGGTTCATATTTCCGAAAAACTAGAGAGTGAAATTGGCATTCCAATATTGGGAATAAACGCAGTTACTTTTTGGTATGCTCTGCGAGAAAATGGTTTCAAGAATCCTCTTCAGAAAGCATCACGTTTGTTGCGTGAGTTTTAACTGAATAGTTGGAGATTTAACCAAGCATATTCTTTAAATTCTAAAATCCCTTTCCAACAAAGCAAATAGCATGGAGTCCTCGGGGGAATTCGACCCTTTGGGGGTATAATGTTGTCGTAAAAGGCCTTCCTGTTGAAAATTGAATTTCTGAATGATAGATAATGACGCTTTATTTTCTGGTGAAATACACGCTTCCATGCGAATCAGATTTAGTTGATTAAATCCGAATGGAATTACAAATTTCAAAGCTTCGGACATCAAGCCCAAGCGTTTCCAACGTTCTTCGATAAGAACATATCCCAGTTCCGCTCTTCGATGCATGAGAAACCAATTATGAAATCCGCAGGAGCCAATTGGTGAACCGCTAACCTTATCGAACAACATAAACCAACAGGAGCTCGTGTTCCAAGTGCTTAAACCTTGTTTCGCTTTGTTTCTCTCGTGCTGCCATTCCTCATCATTCTTGATGTTAAGAAACATCCGAGCTTGATTCACAGGTGCTTTTAAAGCCAAGAAACGCTGGTGTTCTGCGCGGACTTCACGCAATATCAATCGCTCGGTTTCGTGGGTTGGAATACTCGGGAAAGCCCGAGAAATTCCATTTACTTCATGAGACCTTTGATCCACTTGTAGATGTCGTTTCCATTGGCAAAAACCAATAAGCTTAACAACAATATCATCCCAACCATTTGGGCGCGTTCTAAGAATTTGTCGCTTGGCTTGCGTCCTGTAATAATCTCGTAAAGGAGAAACATTACGTGACCGCCATCGAGCGCAGGGATTGGCAAGATATTCATAAACGCCAATACAATAGAAAGAAACGCTGTGATGTTCCAGAAGCGATGCCAATCCCAGCCTTTATCAAACTGCGATGCAATAGCTCCAAAACCACCCAATTTCTGAGATCCTTCTTTTGTGAATACGAGTTTGAATTGCTTTACATAGTTTACTAGTGTTGTAGCGCCTTCCGAAATTCCAGCAGGAAACGATTCAAAGAATCCAAAAGACTCTGTCGAGAACGTGAAGATTTTCTTTGGGTCGATGCTGAAGAATCCTAGTTTTCCATCATCACCAATTTTAGTTTTTAATGCCAATGTATCGAGTCCACGAACTACGGAAATTGTAACATCCTTGCCTTTGTTATCAGTAAGTTCTTTGCTAAGCTCAGCCATGAAATGAATTTCATGTTGATTAACACCGCAAATGGTATCACCTTTCATGAGTTTGGCGGTTGCTGCTGGAGAATCGTCCATTACGGAATCCACAATAGCTGGAATAGCTGGATAGAAAAGTGTAGGCTCATCTAAACCAACCACTTTTTCGGCAAATCCTTCCGGAATATTCACATCGATGATGCTTCCTTTACGATTCACTTTAACCGTGTTGGGTTCATTTAACAGAATGTCGATGTTTAAATCGCGGAAGTCTTTAGGCATTTTGCCATTTACAGAAACAATTTTATCGCCATTGCGGAATCCCAAATCGGAAACAATTTTATCGCCCACAACCACACCGTATTTCGCATTTTCTACCGACAAATATTCTTTTCCCCAAGCAAAAAGAATCATGGAATAGATGAACATTCCTAAAATCAAATTCACGGTAACACCACCAATCATGATGATTAAGCGTTGCCATGCTGGCTTAGAGCGAAACTCCCAAGGTTGAGGTGGCAAGGCCATTTGCTCTTTATCCATCGACTCGTCTACCATGCCCGAAATCTTAACATAGCCGCCCAAAGGAAGCCATCCAATTCCATATTCAGTTCCTTGGTCAACACCGTTTTCGTCAATCTTTTTCGTTTTGAACTTAAATAGCGAAAATCCCCAATCGAAGAATAGGTAGAATTTCTCAACGCGTGTATTGAACCAACGTGCTGGAAAAAAATGCCCCATTTCGTGAAGGACAATTAATATAGAAAGACTTAAAATAAGTTGAGCAGCAAGAACAAGATTGTCCATCAGGAGTTATAAATTATACGTTGCAAAAGTAGAGAAATAAAGGAATCGATTTTAAAGAGATTTAATAAAGCACACGTGTCCTAGTTTTCTTTAAATTTCGCTTCATTTCTAGTTTTAATTTAACTGTATTCCATTGTCAAATAACACATTCACGCTTTTTCCCGCCGATTCTTCCGAGAATATTTTACCGAAAGATGGAGAGGTCAATTATTTCGGATCAATTGTTTCATCTGAAATAGCTGATGCCTTATTCCTAAAACTTCATGATGAAATTGAATGGAAAAACGATGAATTAGTTTTGTTTGGAAAACGCATTGTGACCAAACGGAAAGTGGCATGGTATGGTAATTTACCTTTCGAGTATGTGTATTCAAATTCAAAGAAGCAAGCGTTACCATGGAATAAAACGCTGCTTGAATTGAAAATCTTTTTGGAATCATATACTGGTTTTACGTACAATTCTTGTTTGCTTAATTTATATCATTCGGGCGATGAAGGCATGGCTTGGCACAGTGATAATGAAAAGGAATTATTGGAAAATGGGGCTATTGCTTCCTTGAGTTTTGGAGTCGAACGGGTTTTTGAATTGAAACATAAACAGGATAACATCAAAGTTAAAGTCCTCCTTGAACATGGAAGTTTATTGCT
>CAXNGM010000175.1:0-5493 GCA_964201695.1 Bacteroidia bacterium
GCGCCCAGTTTAAAAATACTTTTCCATTTTTCAACAGCATAACTTATTTGTGCATCGGCCATTCCATAATCGGGAATCGAACCCGTAAATTGAGGGGCGCCTTCAAAGGTAAAACCTTGCACCCATTTATAATTCATGTTGAAAGAGAATCGTTCGCCTTTAATAAACGGGAGTTTAATTTTTCGTCCACTGAATCCGAGATTGAATTTATTTAATGGTGTATTGAAAGCCGTAATAATTTCGTCGGTTGCATTGGGTCTGTTTAAGATATTGTATGAGTAATTTCCATTTAGCTCAAACTTATCAGCAACATAATAATTCAAACCCATTGAGAAACCCTGCGTATAGACCACATCTCTAGTATTGGCGGCTAAACGATAACCTTGTATAATTGGAATTGTTCCTGTAAACTTCACATCCAATCCCACCTTGTATCCAATAAAATCCTGGTACTGTGAAAAATAATAACTCGCATCCACAAACAAACGCTTAAACAAGGTGCTTCGGTAACCAAACTCAATGGTTTGAACACGCTCGGGACGAATTGGATCTACATTGAAATATTCCAATTTAGATGGATTCAATGTATTCAAGTACTCGAAAAACGAAGAAACTCGAACCAAGGAATCTCGTCCATCAAGGTTTCCTAACAAGACTGCACGTCCTACATTGTAATACAAATACTGATCTTGCAAAGTTGGATTTCGAACTGCCGAGGAGTATACAGCACGTAAAATATGGTTATTGTTAATGGTGTAAATACTGGAAAAACTTTGCGTCGATATCCAATTGAAATTCTGGTTTTTATCGACACGAATAGTAGCATTTAAACTCAATCGATCTGCAAATAATTTACGTTGTAAGCCGGCATAAGCACCAAATTCTTTGTTGGTAATCACCTTCCTTTTATAAGTTGTATCGGTTGCTGTAATTTGGTCGATTACAAGCGTATCGCTGAAAATGGTACCGCTTGAATTGGGTGTATACATGCGACCGTTTGAACCAATAACCAACTTGGTGAATTTCCCAAAGGTGAATTTGTATTCGGCATGCACATGATACAGAGCCGATTTATCGCGTAAGCCAGACCCTTTTTCAGAAAGTGTTCGAGATTTAATTGCAGCAAAAGCCGAATCGAAACGCACTGTTCCGGGTTTAAAGAAATTCAAACTGGGATTACTAGCTACTCGATCAATTTTTGCACGTACACTATCATGAAGCAATACCAAGGCATCATAATTCGCAGCCATCACCGAATCATAAGTTGCTTCATTAAAAGGCGAAGGATAACCATCAAATCCTTTTACAACAAAAAGTGGTGAATCAAAAATCGAAGTAACACCAGCTTGCCATCCGTTTTGATAATCTTGTTTCCATTTGTTATTGCTTTTTGAAAGATTCTGAAGTTCGAAAGCCGAAACAACCGCATCGTATGAATCTCCGGCATTTTCATTGGTGGCATAAGCCCGAACAAAGAATTTATCTTTTTGGGTGATTTCGAATCGTTGTTGAAAAAATAAAATGTTTTTCAAACTGAAGCGATTCTCTCCTTGATAGACCGTAGTTCCTGTTCCAAAATTACTGCTCAAGATCATCTCTACATCGGGCTTTATTTTATAATGCAAAGCTCCATTCAATTTAATATTGCGGGTGTTGTAGTCGACTAAATCTTTTTCATTGTAACCCGTTCTATAAATAACTCCCAAACCCGGAAAGGTTGATTTATTTTGCTTTGATGTATAATCATTATTAAACCCGCCCAATTCTTCATCACCATACCGGTTAACGGCATCGTAACCTCCAGGATTACCTGGCTGAGCCAAAGATTGTTCTGTTGCATTCAAATTAGTTGCTTCCCAATCGTAAGCCCGCATGAATGACATATTTATTTTAAAGGCGAACTTATCCTCCCCTTTTTTATTCTGAAATTTCTCAGCATAACGAATGGCGGTCTCAAATAAATCGCGCTCTCCCACTTTCGACTGTACCGTCAATCCTGTATAATCGAAAGGATTTTTAGTCGTCATACTGATAACACCATTGAATGCATTGGGTCCATAAAACGCAGAACTTGCACCCACAATGATGTCCACTTTTTGAACATCCAATTCAGAAGAGCCCAGGAAATTCCCCAAGGAAAAATTGAGTCCGGGTGCTTGATTATCAACCCCATCAATAATTTGCAAGGAACGCACCGGCGATGTACTATTAAATCCACGAGTGTTGATGATTTTAAATCCCAAACTGGCAGCCGTTAAATCTACTCCTTTGAGCGATCCTAATCCATCGTAAAAATTTGCAGCAGGGGTTTCTTTGATTGCAAGCAAATCCATGGCTTCAACCGTCAGTGGTGATTCGCGTTGCTTTTCGGTTAGTCGGCTTTCCGAAATAACTAGTTCCTTCAATAAATTCTCATTGGGAGAAAGTTGAATGGTTAGTTTTTTGTCGAGACTTATGACATCAATTGTTTTACTTGTATATCCAACAAATGAAACCACCAATTTAAAAGGGACTGCTAAAGGTTTATCAATGACAAAATCTCCGTTTAAATCGGCACTCGCACCAATGGTTGTTCCTTGTATAATTGCTGTTGCTCCTATAAAACCTTCACCAGTTTTGGAATGTTTGATTGTACCTCTAAGTTGTTGTGCTTGAATTGAATCAATAGACAGAAGAAAAATTAAACATGTAAGTGAAAGAATGCGCATAAAAGAACCCGGAAATATTATTTAAAAATAGCTTTATTTAGATTTCTGACCTGACTAATTTCCATTTTATTGAATTAAATCTATCGAGAGATTAAAATAGAACCTTTGTAAATTGGGATTTCATTGCCTAAATCAAGAATATAATAATAGGTTCCTTCAGGAAAATCTTCTCCATTCCAATCGCTCTTATAATTATCGCTCATGTATATTTGGTTACCCCATCTATTGAAGATACGTAATTCAGGAGATTCGAAAAAACCTAGATACTTAATTTCAAATATATCATTAATTCCATCTCCGTTTGGTGAAAATACATTTGGAATAATTACTTCCTTAACAACCAATACGTTTCGAGATATTGAATCAATACAACCTTCCGAATTGATAACAACAAAACTAACCTCATAAAGACCAGTATCAGCATATACGTGTGAAATTTCAACTCCATTGTCGATTGAACCATCTCCTAGCGACCAATCATAAATCACATTATTGGAAACCTCCGAAGCGGTGGATGAATCGCTGAATTGAAAAGCATTACCGAGGAAAACAAAATATTCGGGAATAGAACTAAAATTTGCAATGGGTTCTGCTATATAGATCGTTTGTGAAATTGAATTGCTACAGCCATCTTTTGTAACATTTAAAGAAATACTACCTGAATTTGTGTATATCGCAGGTGAAGTTTCTCCCGTAGACCAAACAAAATCATCGAACGGGCCATTCATGAAACTTAACAGACTTGAATCACCTTCACATAAAATGGTATCTCCTATAATTATTGGATTTGGATTCGCAAAAACCACAACTTGAACAGAGGCTGGAGCACTTTCACATTGTCCGTTGAATTGAGTTGCAGTGTAAGTGCCATTTAATAAAGGTGTTACATCTTCAAAAGTTTGTATGTCACCAGATTCATTAAACGTATTAGGTCCCTGCCAAGTAACAGGATATAATGCTCCAGTTGCTGAAAGTGTAAGTGTGTCACCTTCACAAGATGGCGATGTTGATAAAAGAGTTAGTGTTGGTGGAATAACTGCGAATTGAATTTGGATCGTGTCTCGACTATAACAACCGCCCAATGACATTGCTTCCACCCAATACTGACCATCTGCATTTACAGCAAATATTGAATCACTATTAGTTGATAAGTCCATCCATTCGTAAGAATAAAAACCTGAATGAGCATTAAGATAAGCTACATTTTCTCCACAAAGAAGAGCTGTTTCAGGACCTAAATCGACAAGCATTGTGTCGCTAGCAACGGAAATTGTATCGCTCGACAAACATCCATTTTTGGAAGTGGTAACAGCATAGATCCCTTCAACAAATACAGTAATTTGAGATGTCGTATCTCCTGTATTCCAAATGTATGAGTCCAAATTCTCTCCGGCACTTAGAATAAGAGAATCGTTGATACAGACAAAACGATTTCCTCCCAAATTTGCGGAACTGAAATCAGAGAAATATCCATAACGACAACCTGTAGAAGCGCCACCATCTATCATTCCCAAATGAAATAAACTAGCTGTTGTGGATGTGTTAACAAGAATACTAGTTTGTCCAGCAGGAACTTGAGTCGTATTAAAATTAATTTGAGCAGCAACCCAATTATTCGAAGTACCCGGAACAGCTGTAAAAGCAGATGCCGGAACCAATGTAGCACTTCCATTTAACAAGAAATCTCCTTGAGAACCGTTTCTTGCCATGATATTCAATCCAAACAAATCGCTTGTGGCTCTTGTAAAATAAACCGCATCGGATCCAGTACACTGAATTGGAGGAAGGATTGCACCACCTACTTCACAACCAAATCCCGAAATATGCAATACATAAGCGGGTTTACTGGTTTGAATATACGTAGTAGATTGCCCGGGAGGTATTGAATACGTGTATTGTTGACCTGAATTTACAGTGGCTACAGGAGTTACACTTCCTGCAATAAAAATGTCGGTAGCATCTTCAGTACCCAAAATGAATGCATATTCATCATTCGTAAGGAAACCACGCATTACAATATATTCTTCACCAACAATATTTACTGGAATGACTTGATCTCCCCATAAGTCGCGGCATGACCCATACGACATTGAATCGTCTTTTACTGTTACGCAAATAGGTTTGTTTGAGGTTATTTCGGAACCCGTTGCATGTTCAGAAGATAAAATGCCTGTAGCTCTGCATGAATATGTCTCTCCTCGATTTAAACTAATAGAAAATGGAACATTTGCAGCATGCCCTAAAATGGCAATACTTGGGGTAATAGTAACGGTTGTATTGTCTTCTGTTGCAACGATGTCGAAGCTGGAATATGGTTGAACTGCGAATGTTCCATTATCAAAGAAATTTTGAAACGGAGTGAAAAAATGCGTTCCTTTTGCGTTTCCACCTTTGAGAGGAAAAATATCTGGATTGTTTGGAGCACTTACTTCATAATAAGCAGTAATAGGATTGTTTGATTGAATAAGTAGACCTAAATTCAAAACTGTATTCGCAGTAATATTTTCAAGTAATGATTTAAAAGGAGTTAAGTCGATTGTTTGGGATGAATTTGCGGCAATAACAACTCCTAAAGGAACAAAAGCAGGATTCGCTGGAATGCTAATTAATACATTGGCAGCCTGATTTTGGGCACTCATTCGAAGGTAAATTGGACTATCTCCATGCGTCACAGAAACTTCGGGAGCTGCAAACCAAAATTCTGTATCTGTTTGTGCTTTAATGCAAGTCAGTCCGGCAAAAATTAGAGCCAACGTTAGAAATCTTGATAATTTATTTTTCATAG
>CAXNGM010000176.1:0-5487 GCA_964201695.1 Bacteroidia bacterium
GAAGCAAAAGGGTTGAAAGAAAATGCCCATGCCAGCAAAAAAGGAGGCTCAATTGCCAAAAATGCACGAAAGGAATTAGAGGCCAAGACAGGAAAAAGTGTGGTAACGGGAGATAATTTTTTGCCAACAAAAAAATAAATCAGCTCACAACTTGTTAATTTTTGGGGAAAAGAAAAGATTTTGATAATGATGGGTATTAATATCAAAATTTATAATCCATCAAAAGCTTATTTGCAGCTATCATTCCGCTTAAAGCAACGCCCGGAATGCCTTGTCCGGGATAAACGCTATCGCCACACAGATAAAAACCTTTGGTTAAGCGAGCATTCATCATGTGCCAGGGTTTTACTATTAGGAATTGCGGATAACCTCCAACAAAACCACCCTTGCGAAGCGTCCAATTTTCCCAGGTTTCGGGTCCGGCAACATGCGAATAAACGACATCTTCTTTTTTAAAAAAACCATGTCGTTCTAGAGTTTCCAAAATGGCAGATACAGCTTTCTCTTTATCGATGGGAGTTTTGCAGGGCAATTTCACATGTGTACTAACGGAAGCCACACACATTCCTTCGGGCGCTCGTAAATGATCGTGCTCATCACTCAAACTAATAAAAATGCTGTTTGATCCTTCAAATCCAAGGCTTTCATTCAAATGTATTTGGTGGTGCAAGGACGAAAACGATTTACTTCGTTTAAATACAATTCCCACCTGAAATGCCGAATTCAAATTTTCAATGGGCAGGATTTTGCGATTAAGTTTTGCTTTTAAGGATGATGTATCGACCAAGTCCAAAACATTATTAATCGGTATTCCAGCAATTACCTGATTGCATCGAACGGCTCCTCGGTTGTTATGAATAATCCAAGACTTCCCGGATTTTTCAATGTGAGTGACGCCTGTTTTCAAGAACAAATCACCCGAATGGTTTCTCAAATACTCTACAAAAGGTATAATAAGCTGAATCATTCCGCCAGGCAAGTAGTAATTACCAAGCAACGTATAACATAACGCTGTAGAGCCAAACAGGGCATTCACCTCTTTACAGGTGTTTTGAGCGGTAATCATCAATTGCTCATTTACAAACTCAACAAATTCAGTATGTGTTTCGAGTCCGTGCTTTTTTAATAAATCAAAAGTGCTTTGGAAGGCAGATGGGATTTTCAAAAAATCGCCTACTTGCACCTTACGAATACACTCCAATAAATCGCTAAACGAATCGGGAGGAAAGGCAAGTTGCCGTGTTGAGGTGTTCCAAACGAACGTACTAATAGCATTGCATTCTTTCCAAAAATCGGCTTGTCCTCGTTTTCCAAAAACACGCTCTGCTTCTTTTATCCATTCGTCCAAATTGCCATAGCGCGTTATGGTGTCCCCATTTTTCAATGAAATTTGCATGGGAGTTTCCAACTTCTGCGCTTGAATTTCAATTCCGGTTCTGTTTAGAATTTCTCGTAATGGCATTCCTTCATCAAGCCCAACAAGTGTTGTTGCGCCTGCTTCAAAAATAAATCCTTTGCGGAAATACGAACTTACACATCCGCCAGGTAAATAATTTTGTTCAAGAACAATTACACTTTTTCCGGCTTTTGCTAATAAAACGGCTGCACTCAAACTTCCCAATCCCGAACCTATAACAACAACATCGATTTCGTTTGGCAGATTCCGGTCTGAAGTAGTATCAAAATATGTTGCCGGATTCATTACATTCATCGCTCTTTAACATAAGACATTGAAAAAAGTTCTATCTATGAAGGACATACTTTTCATCAATCAATAAACAATTCACACCATCATTCGTTTCTTCCCTAATCATGAACGTTAGCATCTTCCGAAAAGAACACTTCAATGCCGCGCATCGGCTCAACAACCCTCAATGGGACGAAGAAACCAACCGCCGCATTTTTGGCAAGTGCAACAATGCTAATTACCACGGTCATAATTACGAATTGGAAGTTCGTGTAAACGGTGAAATTGATCCTGAAACGGGTTACGTTATGGATGTAAAATTTCTCAGTGATATAATGAAAGAAGAAGCAGTTGACCGCTACGACCACCAAAATCTTAACCTAGATATACCCGAATTTAAAGACCTCAATCCAACCGCAGAGAATATTGCTGTGGTAATCTGGAACAGAATCCGCAAGCGATTGGATGAGCGTTTTACATTAACTGTTAGACTATATGAAACCGAACGAAACTTTGTTGAGTGTTCAGGAAACTGAAATATCATTGGAAGACCTTTTAGGCGACGAACATATTGGAACATCTTCCGATACACCGCTTCGTGAAGATGCTTTTGATATGGACGACATAACCAAAATGCGCAAAATCGAGGAACATTTTCGAGAGATTATGAACGTGCTTGGTTTGGATCTTACCGACGATAGTTTGAAAGGAACACCTAAGCGTGTTGCCAAAATGTACGTGCAAGAGATATTCTCCGGTCTCAACCCGAAAAACAAACCCCAAATTGCCCTGTTCGAAAACAAGTACAAGTACAAGGAAATGCTCGTGGAAAAAGACATCACGTTTTATTCCAACTGCGAGCATCATTTTGTTCCCATTTTCGGGAAGGCGCATGTCGCATATATTTCTAACGGTCAAGTAATTGGCTTATCTAAAATTAACCGCGTTGTCCAGTATTTTGCGCGTCGTCCGCAAGTTCAAGAACGCTTAACTATTCAGATTGCTGAAGAATTAAAGCGAGTGTTAAATACCGAAGATGTGGCTGTTGTAATTGATGCAGTTCATTTATGTGTTTCTTCTCGTGGAGTGCAAGACAACGATTCCAAAACAGTGACTTCGCATTTTGGTGGGAAGTTTAATGACGAAGCGTCACGTCGCGAATTCTTTACCTATATCGGAATGAAATAATGGAGACACGGAATTACGTAATTGCCGGAGGAACTTCAGGAATTGGTGCTGCTTTAACACTGCAATTGGCAAACGAAGGACATCAGGTTTTTGTATTTGCGAGAAACAGACACGAGCTTCCCGAACACTCCAATATTCATTTTACATCGCTCGATTTGTCACAAGAATCGTTTCAATTGGAATCTTTGCCAGAACAAATTCATGGCTTCGCTTATTGTCCAGGGTCTATCAATCTTCAACCATTTCATCGAAGTAAAAGAGAAACCTTTCAGGCCGATTTCAACATCAACGTGCTTGGAGCCGTTCAGTGTATTCAGCAATGTTTGCCTGGTTTAAAAAATGCCGGAGAATCTTCAGTGGTTTTATATAGTACCGTTGCCGTTCAAACAGGAATGGGCTTTCATGCATCAATAGCTGTTTCGAAAGGTGCCATTGAAGGATTGACACGATCTTTGGCGTCAGAATATGCATCAAGTAAAATCAGATTTAACTGCGTAGCTCCATCATTAACGGACACGCCACTTGCCGATAAATTACTCAATACTCCTGAGAAGAAAGAAGCTGGAGCGAAACGTCACCCGCTTGGTAAAGTTGGAATGCCGGCCGATAGTGCCAATGCAGCTTTCTTCCTTTTAAACCCAAATTCAAATTGGATTACCGGACAAGTTTTGGCAGTCGATGGCGGAATGGGTAGCTTGCGCACCATGTAATTATGGAGTATTCGCTCAACGACATTCAACACTTACCCGACCGTTTTCGAAGGAACCTT
Organism: Bacteroidia bacterium; assembly: GCA_964201695.1. Lineage (GTDB taxonomy): Bacteria > Bacteroidota > Bacteroidia > M30B66 > M30B66 > CALQRR01. The sequence goes on from CAXNGM010000176.1 coordinate 3,645, forward strand.
ATAAATTCACTTCACGGATATAAAAGTGTTTCATTGATTGGAACGAGCAATTTGCAAGGACAAACCAACCTTGCCATATTTTCTCAAATTTTTCACATTGGCGCAAATCCCCCATTGGTGGGTATTTTAGTTCGTCCCGATTCGGTCGATCGTCATACGTTGAGGAATATCAGAGAAACTTCTTGGTTTACGATTAACCACATTCAAGAATCCTTTGTTGAAGCAGCTCATCAAACAAGCGCGCGATATCCCGAAGAGGTTTCCGAGTTCGATGCTTGTGGATTAAGACCTGAATTTGTTCCAGATATTCCGGCTCCTTTTGTTGCCGAAAGTGCGATCCGATATGCCTTGTTTAAAGTAGACGAAACCACCTTGGTAAATGGAACCGTTCTTATTACGGGAGAAATTCGATGTGTACATGTGCCTGATGAGGTTGTTTCGGAAGATGGCTTTCTACAAATTCACCAAGCAGGAACCATTGCTTCTTCTGGATTAGATGCTTATTATCGAGTTGATCCAATAAGCCGTTTTGCTTATGCTAAGCCCGATTTACCTGTTGTAAAAATTCCATTCGAAAGTTAAAAATGAGTAAAAAAGCACTATTCTGGTTTCGTCGCGATTTGCGTTTGAACGATAATACTGGCCTTTACCATGCCTTGAAAAACAATGAACAAGTTCAGGCCATCTTCATTTTCGATCCTTCCATTCTAGATCGACTCGAAGACGAAGATGATGTTCGGGTAACGTTTTTACATCGTGAGGTAACGCGCATCAATGAGGAACTACAAAAAATTGGTTCGTCGTTGGATGTCTATTACGATTCTCCACAAAATGTATTTACCTTACTTGCTCTAGCCGGAGAAATCAGCGCTGTTTATACCAATCACGATTATGAACCGTATGCGCAAGAGCGAGATTCGCAGATAAATGAACTACTAAAAAAGCACAACATTGCTTTTCATACTTTTAAAGATCAAGTGGTTTTTGAAAAGGATGAAGTGATGAAAGATGATGGGAAACCATACACCGTTTTTACGCCCTACTCTCGAAAATGGAAGTTGAAACTCAGCGAAAACGACATTCAATCGTACCCGAGTGAAACGCTAAGTAATTCTTTTGTAAGAAGAGAAAAATCTGAACTTCCAAGTTTGAAAGATATGGGATTTATTCCCTCGAGAATTTCCATCCCGCCCAATATTTTGCTCGTTGATATTGTTAAGCGTTATGCGAATCACCGCGATTTTCCCGCACAAAAGGGAACAAGCAAGCTCAGTGTGCATTTACGTTTTGGAACGGTTTCCATTCGTGAATTGGTTAGAGAGGCCCGCGGATTAAGTGAAACATGGCTCAACGAATTGATATGGCGCGAATTTTACCAAATGATTCTTTGGAATTTCCCACAGGTGGTTCATAAAGCCTTTAAACCTGCTTACGATTTAATCGATTGGCGCAATGATTCCGATTCGTTTAATCGTTGGTGTGAAGGAAAAACCGGCTATCCAATTGTGGATGCAGGCATGCGGGAATTGTTGGCAACAGGATTTATGCACAACCGCGTTCGTATGATTGTGGCAAGTTTTTTAACCAAGCACTTACTCATCGATTGGCGCTGGGGCGAAGCATGGTTTGCGCGAAAATTGATGGATTTTGAATTGGCATCCAATAACGGAGGTTGGCAATGGGCTGCAGGATGTGGTTGCGATGCAGCTCCCTATTTCCGAGTTTTTAGTCCGGCATTACAAACCGAAAAGTTCGATCCTCAAGCAGAATACATTCGCCGTTGGATTCCGGAAATAAACGATCCTTTTGCCTATCCCAAACCCATCGTCGACCATAAAATGGC
>CAXNGM010000177.1:0-5471 GCA_964201695.1 Bacteroidia bacterium
CCAAGTAAATGGGATGATAAAATAATAAAGCAGCACGTTGATTTCATTGTAAGTAAATCCGGTTAACCTTGATAGGGTTCTCAATGCTTGAGCAACGGTATTAAAAACTCGATTCGTTGAATTCATTGAAATAACTGTTTAACGTTCTGGAAATTTAAAACAATATACTCGCCGAAACTGAAAAATAGCTGCGGTTTAAAAATTTTCTTATTTCTAAAATAATGTTAAAATAGTTCCGTTTTGATTTCAGAAACGGATTATAAAAATACCCATTTCGAATAAGTTCCCTTCCGTATAACCAATAAAATATACATATCATGAAGGTTCTGTTTGTAATTTATTTATGCCTTTTTTCATTGATGATTCAGTCGCAATCAAGACTGTATCATAAAGCAAAAGTAATTTTTAAGGAATTTGAATTAGATGGTATTCAATATATAAATGATTCTAATGTTGGGTTGTATTTAGAATTTTATCCTGATTCGAATGTAGTTGTTCATTATTACTTAAATCAAGATAGTATTTGCACTTCAGTTTTAATTCAATCATTTACACAAGAAATGACGGATTTTCTTATCGATAAATATACACAAAGTGGTTATCTTAAAATTCATGAAGGATGGTTAATTAGCGATAATGATTTAGTTGTTAAAGTAATACATACAATCAATGAATAAGGAACGAATTTATTTCATCATGAAGAATTTTATCTTTATTAGTGCCTGTTTACTTTCATTGATGGGAAATGCACAAGCAAGAATTGGATCTAAGGCACAAGCCATTTTAGACGAATTTCAAGGAGAAGATATTGAATTTCTTTATGGTGATAAAGGGAATGCATTCATACTATTTAAAATTGATGAATTCATTGAAGTGTATTATTATTTAAGGGAAGATAGTATCTGTACTTCAACGTTAATTGTTACAAATTCCCAAGAGGCAACAGATAAGATTATAAATAATTATAATGAAAAAGGGTATTTAAAAACGGATACAGGTTGGTTATTGAGGGGAAATGACATCATTGTTAAAATTAATTATGCTCTGGTCAATGGTCAGGGTTTGTTTTATTGGGAATAAAAAATAACATGTAATCTCTTAATATCTAAAAATGAAAATAATGAATAAATTATTTGTATTAATCTTAGTTTCGACTGTTTGTTATGGTCAACAAGATAAAGTAAAAGGTAAATTAAGTAGTAAAGAAACTGCCGATTTGACCATACTTAAAATCGCACCAGCTAATTTTCCAGATGTATCTGTTTTATTTAAAGCCGAAACTCGAAAAGGTGAACCCGTTTGGAATTTAACCAAAGAAAAAATGAATGTTCTTGAAAATGAGCAAGCATGTAAAGTGGTTTTATTGGAACCCGTAACCAAAAATAAACCGATAAATCTCGGGATTGTAATTGATCATTCGGGTTCAATGGCAGTCGATGCTAGCCTATTTTCTGAAGATGGTAGTCCATTGTTTAAAGTCGATGACGCAGGTGATCCTATTTATCCAGATGGATATCTGCCTCCTATTGACCATGCGAAGAATGCGGTCAAAAAATTTGTAAAAAGCTTCAATATTCAAAAAGATTTTATAAGTGTTTTGGGATTTTCTGAAAAGGTCGATATTAAATTACCATTGACTCAAAATTTGAAAAAAATTAATTCCACCGTTGATAAAATGAAAGCAGATTCAAGGACCGCTTTGTATGATGCAATGCGGGCCGGGCTCACTCAAATTAGAAATAAAGATGGATTAAATGTACTCGTCGTCTTAACCGATGGGAATGATAATTCTTCAAGAAGTAAATGGAATAAGGTAATAAAAGATGCACAAAAAGATGATACGCCAATCTATATCATTGGACTTGGAGATGTTAATAAAGACACGTTGAATCTAATAGCAGAAGAAACTCACGGGCATTTTTATTACACCGAAACCTCCAATTCATTGGATGCTATTTATGCTAAAATTAGCAAGCAATTGCAAGCTTTTTACAATCTTAATTATATATCTAATAACTTTTCATCTATTGATACGATTAGAGAGGTTGAGTTATCGTTCGATATCCCTTCAATTTATTTAAATACAGAACCTTCTCAATTTGACTTACCCGTGGAAGTAATAGATAGATTGAAAAAACAAGAGGAGCTTGCTCAACAACAACAACAGGTTAATACAAATACAACTGCAGATAAAGTTGAAACAGAGTCTCAACAAACGTATTTATTATATGGCGGTATTGTTATTCTTTCATTGCTTGTTACAGGTTCGATTGTATATAAATTCAAACGTAAGAAACAGGATTCACCTTCAATAGTCCGTGTTTTCCCAAATCCTAGTAATGGAATTGTAAACATAGAAACAACCAGTAATACTGGATCCATTCAAATATTCAATTTAAATGGACAACTCCAGAAAACTATACCCATACAAGATATTCAAACACAGATTGATTTAATGGATTTAACGAATGGAAATTACTTTGCACAACATAGCAATGATGGAATGCAATCGAAAGCTGTTCAGTTTATTATTACAAAATAAATCGTAATAGAATGGATGCACATTTAATTCTTTGCATCCATTCTATTTCAAGTAAGTTATCTTTTTTTATTAATGAAATCAATCACTTGGTTTATTTTAGACGGAATGATATTCATTGAAATATGCGGCTGAATTAATGTTTTAAACAATAGAACTTTACTATCGTAATATTCATATTCATATTCAATTATTTCTTTACAGCACTTGTGGTTGTTTTCAAGTTCCTCGAACGAACTTTCATTTTCTTGTGTATTGGAAACAAAATCTTCCAAATTAGATAATTCGACATTGTATTTTCTACAGCATTCCGAAGTTTTTGTTTTCAGAATATTGTCTATAACCTCATGCTGTTCAGTATATTCAACAACAACCGATCTCAATGTATCGATATTAGATTCAATTGTCTTGCATATAAAGTACAGATGATTTAGCATTTCTTTAGATCGGATTTCCCCATGATCACCTGTGTTGAAATTCCTGTATTGGGCTGCAATCGCTGAAACGTAAAGATCATCCTTAATACCTTGGTAAGGATATAGAATCTCTACGACTAATTCAAGAGCTGTCCAAACATGAACTTTCCCTTGTACCTCAATGCCATCAACATTTAGAGTAATAATTGTGTTTGTTTTTGATTTATTCATTTGCTTAAAGTTTACAGGTTAAGCTAAGAACAAAAAGCAACGCTAATATGCTCAAAGCACACCAGAACTACGCGAGAAAAGGGGGGATTACATAATATTTTGGCTCCCAGCCCTCATCGTTTTACCACCGCGGCTTGTCAGCTCGGTTGGTTCCACTCGCAGTGGATCTTGATGATGGTGCAAATGTAAAGGATTGTTTTTTTATAATCCTAATTAAATTCAATTTAATTTTTCAAATGATGAAATTCATCGAAAAGAAAATTAACTCCCATGAACATTTGTGAATTAATTTCATTTATTTACACGAAATTATCTACCATGAAAAATTATCTTATCGCTTCATTGATATTACTCGTAAATTCGAGTTTCGCTCAATGTATTTCGGGCCAACGTTCGGTTAGTTTAGTCGTTACAACCGACGATTATGGATATGAAGGTTACTGGGAACTGACTTCAAGTGCAAACACATGTGGCAATTTAACCATTGCTAATGGAGGTAATCTTACTGTTGGATGTGTTGCAGGAACTCAAAATCAAGACCCTTCCGGTTACGCAAACAATACTGTATACAATGAAGGGCCATGGTGTTTAACAGATGGTGCATTTTATACTATTCATTACCGTGACGATTGGGGTGACGGAGGATTTCAATTTCGAATTTTGATTGATGGACAAATAGCACACGAATTTACCGATATGGGACTTGGAACTGATTTTACTTTTCAGGTTTCCGAACCATTAGCTCACGATTTGGCTGGTTATACATGGTTAAATTCTACGCTTGTTCAAGGACGATATGTTCAACAGGAAGCCAATTATTTGAAATTACTGCTTTACAATTATGGAGTTGATACGGTGCTTGCAGCCGGAATTTCATATTCGGTGAATGGTGCAGAAGATGTATACGAGTTGCTTGTTGGATTAACAATTCCGCCCTATCAATCGGCCGTTGTTTCGCATCCCATTCCATGGATTCCCGCTTCTGATGGCTTTTATAACATCGATTTTACAATTGTTACAGTAAATGGATATGCAGATGAGGACACACTTAATAACCGTGCAAGTGCTCAATACGAAGTCGGGCCAGGTATTCCGAATGTTTTAGAAAATTACTTGTTTGGAGTTCCAACTTATACAACCATTGCAAACGCTTCGAATTCTCTTTCTCAACCCACCGATCTTGATTTTCATCCTCGTCTTTCCACGAATCAATTATGGGTAGTTAACCAAGGAACGGAAAACACAGGAGGAAGCACCGTAACAATTACCAATACGGCCCAAGTCAATCAAACTACCGAACTTTTGCAGGATGGAAATGCTTGGCATTTTATGTCATTGCCCACAGGAATAGCATTTAGTGATAATGACAACTTTGCTACATCTCCCGGAGTATTTGATGCAAATCACGCTGGTACGGCAAATGCTTTTACAGGTCCTACCTTGTGGTCGAGTGATCCCCAAATTTATGCGCAACCAAGTGGCGGAAACGGTTCACACATCGATATGTTGCATGAAAGTCCCAATAGCCAAGGAGTTTGCTGGGAAAAGGATAATACTTTTTGGTTGTTTGATGGCTTCAATAATGACATTGTACGATACGATTTTGTAAACGACCACAATCCAGGTTTTAGCGATCATTCCGATGCAATAGTTCGTCGTTACAGCGATACTCCAGTATTGCGCGATTTAAATGGAACGGTAAGTCATTTAGCATTCGACGATACCAAATCGTGGTTGTATGTTGTGGATAATGGCAATCAGCGTGTTTTTAGAATGAATATTACAACCGGAAATACATCAACTTCGGCACCAGCTTATGGACCACACGAAAGCATGGCCGAATATGTTTCCATTTCAGGTTATACTTGGGAAAATGTGGTTGTTTCGGGATTGCAAGATCCCGCTGGAATTGCCATCGATGGAAATATCATGGTTGTAACAGATCATCAAACCAATGAGGTTATTTTCTATGACTTATCAAGTATTCCGGCCACTGAAGTTCGTCGTGTTAGCGCCAATACTCAGGGAATCATGGGAATTACAATTGGCCCTGATGGTTTATTGTATTATGTGGATAATGCTGGAAACGAAGTTATTCGTCTTAATCCTGCCGAAAATCCATTATCAATCGCAGAGAATCTAAAAAATGATATTCAACTATTCCCGAATCCATCCAAAGGACTTTTAGGGTTTACTTCGAGTTCAATCTCAGAAAAACTCACTATTGAAATCTATACGTTGGAAGGGAAAAAGTTAAGCGATTTGGAAACCGAATCCGGTAAATT
>CAXNGM010000178.1:0-5450 GCA_964201695.1 Bacteroidia bacterium
AAAAAAAGAAACCCTCGTCGAAAGATGGGGGTTTTGTTTTTGTTAAAATCTCTCCACTGAAAATCTATGGTATCAAGATTATTTAAAGTTCATTATATTTGATTTTGGAAGCGAAACATTATTAAAATAATGCCTTGTCCTACAATTGTGGGGCATGAAAACCTTAACCGAAAGAAAGGGCACGATGTACCCCGATGAGGGGGTGGTTAAGTAGGTCTCCCGGGTATACCTGATCGGGCGTAGGTAAGGCGAAAACGAGAATCCGTATAGAAAAAGATACCCCTAACCGTCTAACGGAGGGGTATTTTGGTTTAATCCCTGTTTGTTAAGAAGTTATCTAACCTTGGGTCAATTGAGAAGATCATTAATTTTGTTCGATACTTTATCAATAAATAGGAATTTTCAATAGTATTATTCCTCCTCACCCTTTTTCAAAACATCCCAGGTGTGATCGGCGAGCAGTTTTACTGTTGCAACAAAGCGCTTGAATTTTTTACTTCTCCCCCATTGTTCTGGCGAAACCATCGATAGAAAATGTCGGTCATCGTTCTTTTCATACAAATGATACGTGTGACCAATAATTGGATCAAAACCCATATCCGATTGATAAATCCAAATGGAAATATCGGTGCGCGATTTAATTTCTTGTGCTTGATTGTATAAGAGTTGAATTTGTTGTTGGAGCTGATTGAGCTGCATATCGGTTTGCTGCTCCATGGCAAGCAAGGCATTGCTTTTTATCTTCCCTAAATCGTCGGGTTTAATTACACCACTGCTTAATGTATGAGCATACGGCAATAACCCAGGATTTTGGGCAACTTTATCGGCATCTATTGGATTTATGAATGCGTTTTCTTCTTGCATAGTTTTACGAACGTAAATTCAACAATATTGTTCAGTTTGATGAATCACTCTTTGATGTCTTTCATGGAAAATGCTATCCGTTTTCGGGCCATATCGACTTCTAATACCCGCACTTTTACATGTTGATGCAATTTCACCACTTCCATCGGATCACTTACAAAACGATCGGCCAATTGAGAAACATGCACCAAACCATCTTGCTTTACTCCAACATCTACAAAAGCACCGAAAGCTGTAATATTGGTAATGATTCCGGGCAGAACCATTCCAGGAATCAAATCCTCAGGTTTTCGAACTGATTGATCGAACTGAAGCACTTTCACAGATTTACGAGGATCACGTCCGGGTTTTTCGAGTTCAGTGAGAATGTCTTCCAATGTGGGTAAACCAACATCATTACTCAGGTATTTTTCGAGTTTTATAACCTGACGCAAATCGTTTCTTCCAACAATATCTTGCAGTTTGAATCCTGCATCTTTGGCCATTTTCTCAACTAAGCCATAACGCTCGGGATGAACAGCACTATTGTCCAATGGATTTTCGGAGCCATCGATGCGAAGAAAACCGGCACATTGTTCAAATGCTTTATCACCCAAACGAGGCACTTTTTTTAAATCCGATCGTTTGTTAAAAGCACCATGAGCATTTCGATACTCCACAATATTTGCAGCGATTGATGGTCCAAGGCCCGATATATAGGTAAGCAAATGAGCACTTGCCATATTGAGATTTACACCCACCTGGTTGACACAACTAAGTACCACATTAGTCAATCGATCGCCCAAAAGTTTCTGATCCAAATCGTGTTGGTATTGCCCTACCCCAATGCTTTTGGGATCGATCTTCACCAACTCAGCCAAAGGATCTTGCAAGCGACGCCCAATACTCACAGCTCCCCGAACGGTAACATCGTAGTTTGGAAATTCATCGCGTGCAATTTTGGAAGCCGAATAAACCGATGCGCCACTTTCGCTCACCACAAATACTTGCAATGGCATTTCGAATCGCATGCGCATCATCAATTGTTCGGTTTCACGACCGGCAGTTCCATTTCCAATAGCTACAGCATCCATTTTATATGCTGCAATAAGCGATGAGATCTTAGCCATGGCTTGTTTGTCTTGATTCTGAGGCGCATGCGGATAGATGGTCTCATTGTGCAGCAAGGCGCCCTGTTCATCTAAGCAAACCAATTTGCACCCTGATCGAAAACCTGGATCAATTCCCAAAACACGTTTTTCTCCTAATGGCGCACTCATCAGCAATTGCCTTAGATTTTCAGCAAATATCTGAACCGCTTGTTTGTCGGCTTTTTCTTTGATGAGCGCAAGTACTTCGTTTTCTAATGATGGAGCAATGAGTCTTTTGTAGGCATCTTTGGTCGCTTTTTCGACCTGTTCGGAACAGAGTGATTTTGATCGAACAAAAATTCGATTCAGCTTTTCGAGCGCCTTATCTTCTTCAGGAAGAGCCGAAACACTTAGTAAGCCTTCGTTTACCCCGCGCATGACAGCCATAAAACGGTGCGATGGAATACGACTCAATTGTTCGTTAAAACTAAAATAATCGCGGAATTTTGCGGCTTCTTCCTCTTTACCCTTTTGAACCTTACTGTGCAAAACAGCAAAACGTTCGAACTGTTGACGTAATGTTTGACGAGCACCTGCATTCTCACTCACCCATTCGGCAATAATATCGCGCGCTCCTTGAATTGCAGCATCTTCATCGGCCACTTCTTTATTTACAAATCGCGAAGCAATCCGAAATGGATCATCATTTCCCTGACTCATAATCATTTTGGCAAGAGGTTCCAAACCAAGTTCACGAGCGATTGTTGCTTTGGTTCTTCGTTTCGGTTTATAGGGAAGATAGATATCTTCGGCGGCTTGCAATGTTGGGGCTTGCAACAAAGCCATTTTCAATGCTTCGGTTAAAATTCCACGTTCTTCCATCGAAGCAATCATGGCATTTCTTCGTTCATCCAACTTCTTCCATTGGTTCCAATTGTCTTGAATGGATTCGAGTTGCACTTCGTCTAAACCGCCCGTTAATTCTTTTCGGTAACGAGCAATGAAAGGAATAGTGCTACCGTTTTCGAATAATTCAATGACACGTTCAATACTTTTTATAGCGACTCCAGATTGAATGGCGAGTTGATCCAACATTTTCATTTTGCAAATATGAGGATTCAGATGATGTTCGCACAACGTATCTTCGCACAAAGAAAAATTGATATGCATCGCTTTTCAAAACGCATCCTTCAAAGTTTACCTATACTATATAGTATACTTTTTCAAACAGTCTCTTCGCAAACCGAAACTCCCGATTATTACCGCGATAATTTTCTGAGATACGAAGACCATATATATCGTGATGAAATCAAAACAGTCATTCTTCAACAAGAAGGAACAGATGGCACAATTCCACTCATAGAACTTGGCTCAGATGCACGCTTGCAATTGCAGTTCGACGATTTGATTCCCGAACAGCGACAACTGTATTATTCCCTAGAACATTGCAATGCCGACTGGACGCCATCGAACGTTATGAAATCGAGAGCAATTCAAGGTTTGCAACAAGACTTAATACAGGATTTTCGTTACTCATTCAATACACGCCAACAATATCTTCATTATAACTTGGTGTTTCCTAACGACAATATGAAAATCCTCATTAGTGGAAATTACTTGCTCAAGGTATATGAAGATGGCGATCCAGAAAATTTGGTTTTAACCCGAAGGTTTATGGTGTATACAACCGATGCGAAAGTTGCTGCGCGCATAAAACGACCGTCCACTATGGAATTGCGCGACACACATCAAGAGATTGATGTGCTGGTAGATATAAGTGGAGTTCAAATTACCAATGCTCCTGCTGCCGTTAAAATGGTGATTCGACAGAATAATCGATGGGATAATGCCATTTGGTTGAAGCCATTTTCAATAAACAATCAATCCATTACGTATGATTATGATGATGGACGGAATTGTTTCCCAGGAGGAAATGAATACCGCTGGGTCGATATTCGTAGTCTTCGCATGCAAAGCGACCGTGTAAAGAATATCATTCGCGACTCTTCATTGGTTGTTGTAGATCTTTTGAACGATCAAGTTCGCGCATTTACAAGTTATCGCTCTTTGCCCGAAGCCAATGGTAAATTCTTCATTCGAAATCAAGATGGCTCTGAACCTGAAGTAGATGCGGATTATACTTGGGTCAATTTTACGCTTCCGTTTGAAGCACCAACCGTAAATGGAAACCTTTTTTTATTCGGCTCGTTTACCGATTGGCAATTTTTAAAGCAATACAAACCGCACTACGATTTTCAGAATAAGGCGTATACCGGACACATCTTACTTAAGCAAGGAATTTACAACTACAGTTACATTTTTCAACCTTCGAAAGGAGGAGCTGGGGATGAATCGTACATCGAAGGAAGCTTTTTCAATACCGAGAACGACTACCAGATTCTCTTCTATAACAGGCAATACACCGAAGTGTATGATGAATTGATTGGCATTAGTCAAGTGAATTCTATTCGCAATCAATAATTTTAAGATTTATGAATTCCCTGTGTAAGATTTTCCCCATATTTGCAAAGTGAAAACTGATTTCAACGTAACCTATTCGAAAAACCCAACAATATCAAGGTGTGCAGAAGATGCATATTTGTTTCGTGTTATGATTTGTGCCTATCATTGTCTCAACAAAAACAAACAGCCATGACAACACAAGTTACTAACGACATCAAAGTTTCAGTTGAAACAAAATTTCAGGAAATCTATTCTGACCCGTCAAAAATGTATTTCCTATTTACTTACAAAATCAAAATCGAAAACACAGGCGATTACGATGTTCAATTATTACGTCGTCATTGGAACATTACTGATTCAATTTCAGAACGTCGCGATGTTGATGGAGCAGGAGTAGTTGGACAACAGCCGGTTCTTCGCCCAGGTGAATCATACGAATATGAATCAGCTTGCAACTTGAAATCTGAATTCGGTAAAATGAAAGGCAATTACACATTTGAGCGCCTTGTTGATGGAGCTGCTTTCCAAGTGAACATTCCTGAATTCAAAATGTCGGTTCCTTACCGTTTAAATTAATTGTCGCTTTTCAAATTCTTTCAGAATTCGATGCCCTAGGGCGCAATTTAAACATTGCCTTTTATCGCAATACTCGAGTTTAAGTTGAATTAACCCTTGCGATTCGGCAGCTGAATTAGGCTGAATGCCTAAAGCAATCCATTCATTTATTATCCCATTTTTTTCGGATGATAATTTATACAAGACATCTAAGACACGTTCTTTAAGCAAATCATCGCCAAGATGCGTTGCATACATAAATAAAAAAGGCACAAGGGCATTGATTAATAAGCTTTGGCCAGCCGATTTCCCCAACATTTTCTTCTGCTTTTTGCAGGGTTTATCAAAAACAAAATGTTCTTCCCAATAGGGAGAAACACTCACATTAAACCAAGACTTCCATTCACTGACCGATTGCATATCTCGAAATGCATCAGGAGAAATCGTATTTACACTCAGCAAATCGGCTAATTGTGCAATACGAATCGATGGAAAATT
>CAXNGM010000179.1:0-5445 GCA_964201695.1 Bacteroidia bacterium
CATTTATGTGGGGAGGATTCAACTATTACAACAACGACTCAACAGAAAAGTGGAATTGTCAAGAATACACAACTCAATCCTATAATTGTCGTGGAGGAGCATACTACAACACCTATTTCTATTCCGCTCACAAAGAAAAAAATGAATTGATCGACTCTATATTTTCCGGCAGTGTTTATCGAATAGATACCATTTCAAAAAAGGATACTGCTTCCTGTTGGGAATATTTTTATAACGACCAAAATCAGTTGACGAAAATTGTTGTTGGGGACATGATTTATCGTTCGTATGACCAAGCTTTTAATCGATCCATTCTATTATTTGAGTATACTGCTTCATCCAAACTAAAGCGCATTATTGGCTTATCGGACACACTGAATTACGATTCTTTTACTTTAGGTGATTCCTTAATCGCTGAAGTGAAGAAAGGGTTTTATTTGCCCGATGAAGAAGAAAGCGATCTTATCAAGGCCATTCAATACCAGCCCGATGGACCGGAAGTAACTTTTCTGTTAGAATACGAATACCAAGATTCTCTATTAAAAAGCTCTTGGATTTGGTCGAAAGACTGGTCTAATTTTATGCACGATTCGATAGCGTACACGAGTGACAAAAAAGTGAATGCCATATATCACATGTCGGAAGTTTATGAAGCCAGTGGAACCAATTTTACCTACAATGAAAAAGGGAAGGTGGCGTCCTATCAGCATTTTTATGCAAACAAAGAAAACAATGCGTGGAAGATTGAATCAGCAGATGAAGCGGTGGTTCTTAAATACATCCGCCGCAAAGACATTCCGGTAGATGAGCCTTCATCGGAATAATTAGAACTTTAGTATTGATTAGTTTTGGGATGCTTATTTGTAAAGTTATAGTCGAGATGCAGGTTAACCTCTCCCTATATCCCTCTCTCCCGTAGGGACCACTATGTGGCGGAGAAAGGGGCTGGGGGATAGAGGTCGAGGATGTTATTTGTAAAGTTACGGGTTAGACGCTTTTCTATTAAAATCAAGCAGTTTAATTCCCTCAACAATTGCTATTTTTACGCTCCCAATACTATTCATGAGCATTCCCTCTTTCAATCAAATATACATGGACTTGGCTTCTAGTCTTGCTTTGCGCTCACATTGCGTAAAGCAAAAAGTAGGAGCTGTTCTCACCAAAGACACTCGTATTATTTCACTTGGATATAACGGACCTCCAGCCGGCACTCACAATTGCGATGAGGAATGGCCCGAAAATGGTTGCGCCCGCGACAGAAAAGGAAGTTGCTATTTGGCGCTTCATGCCGAAGCCAATGCCATACTCTACGCTGCTAAAAACAAAACGGATATCGAAGGAAGCACCTTATATGTTACACTTTCACCTTGTCTTTCATGCGCTCGAATCATACTCTCGGTTGGAATAAAGAAAGTCCTTTTCTTGAATTCTTATGCAGCTTACAAAGGAATTGATGTGGATGAAGGCGTTGAATTTCTTCGTAAGTTTGGGGTTGAGGTAGAATCATATAAAAATTAACTACTAAAAACATATTTTTATTTTTTTAACGTTTGTAGCGTGTTGTTTTATTCTCATTTATGAATTCAGGTAAGTCTCGTGTAGTTGTTTTTTTACCATTTCTTCTTGGTGTTGCTATAGCATTGGGTGTTTTTATTGGATATTTCCTTTCGGGTTCTTCCATTGGTAAATCACATTTAAAAGGACTTCAACAGAGTTCTAAACTCAACGATGTGCTCGATTACATTAACGAAGAATACGTCGATACTTTAAACAGAACTCAACTCGAAGAAGACGCAATTGTTGCTTTACTTACGCAGCTAGATCCTCATTCGGCCTACATTCCCGCCAAAGATTTGCAAGCTGTGAGCGAACAATTGGAAGGCAATTTTGATGGAATTGGCGTAGAATTCAACATCCAAAACGACACCATTATGGTGGTTGCTGCCATTACAGGCGGACCATCCGAAGAGTTAGGCATTCACAGTGGCGACCGCATTGTCAGCATCGAAGGAAAGAACATTGCTGGAATAGGTGTTAAAAATGAAGACGTTATTAAGAAGCTCCGCGGGAAAAGTGGAACCATTGTAAAAGTGGGAATTTTACGTCCAGGAAACCGTAAAATAGTTCCCTATGCCATTACTCGTGGTAAAATTCCCATTTACTCGATCGAAGCCAGTTACATGGCCACCGCCGATATCGGATATATTAAAATTGCGCGCTTTGCTGCTACTACATTCGATGAATATTTAAAAGCATCCAACAAACTGAGTCAGCTTGGAATGAAAAAACTCATTCTCGATTTACGCGATAATCCAGGAGGCTACCTCAATGCTGCAGTTGATATTTGCGATGAGTTTCTCTCCAAAGGAAAAAAGATTGTTTATACACAAGGAAAAGCGCGCAAACGAGAAGATTTTGATGCAACTTCTAAAGGGAATTTCGAAGATGGAGGTTTAGTTGTTCTCATTGATGAAGGATCTGCTTCTGCTTCCGAAATTGTTTCGGGTGCTGTGCAAGACAACGACCGCGCTTGGGTGGTTGGACGCCGTTCTTTTGGAAAAGGTCTGGTCCAAGAAGAAGTTCGTTTTGATGATGGTTCGGCTATGCGATTAACCATTGCTCGCTATTATACGCCGACGGGAAGATGTATTCAAAAGTCTTATAAAGACGGAAAAGACATGTATTATCAAGAGCTCGGCGAACGCTATTCTAGAGGAGAAATGGCAAGCGCCGATTCCATGAAAAGTTTGGACAGCATCGCTTACAAAACGCCAGCCGGAAGAGTCGTTTATGGAGGCGGAGGCATCATGCCTGATGTGTTTATACCAATCGATACCGCTGGATATTCTTCCTATTTATCCGAAGTTTCTTCCAAAGGACTCATCAATCGCTTTGCATTTCAATACATCGACGGTCATCGTTCCGAACTTCTTGCGAAGTATAAAACAGCAAAATCCTTTTCAACAACGTTTAATGCATCAACATTAACCGGTTCTTTCGTTGCATTTGCAGAAAAAAATGGGGTGAAAAATGATGTGCGAGGTTTGCAACATTCCTCAGACATAATCCAATCGCAAATTCAAGCACTTATGGGTAGAGCGCTTTATGGAAATGAAGGCTTCTATTCAATTCTCAACAACCGCGACAAAGCCATTAAAAAATCCATCGAGCTTCTAAATTCAAACAAACTTGTTAGCTCAAGCATGAAGGGTAAAACCCCTGTTTTATAATTGATTTTATATGAAACGATTTCTCCTTATTGCCCTCCTTTTTAGTTCTTGTATCGCTTCTGCGCAAATGCAAGTGGCCATTAAATGGTCATACAGTCAAAAGCGCGTAAACGATTCCACCGAAGTGCTCACGTTCATAGCCAATATGGAAGGCAAGCACCATTTGTATTCGCAATTCACTGCCGAAGGTGGACCCATGCCAACCGTATTCGAATTCAATAAAAGCAAAGATTACGCAACTATCGGGAAAGTTAAAGAACCCAAACCCTTCACAGAATATGACGAATTATTTCTTGTGAATGTGAGTCTGTTCAAAGATAAGACGGTCAAATTCACGCAAGAAATCAAGGTGAAATCAGAGAAAGATTTCAAAGTTACGGGCGAAATTAACGGGATGACTTGCGATGATCAGGGCTGTATTCCCTTCGATCAAATTCCTTTTTCTTTCTCAATAAAAGGCCGTCCAAAATCAAAAAACACAACATCTGCAATTGATACAAGCACACAAGTTGTTCCGCCGGTAGTCGATACAGTTGCATCAAGTACACCCAACAAAACAGATGCTGGTAATGCGGATTGTAAAGATTATGTGATTGATGGACTCGAAACCGAAAAACAAGCAACCGAAGCGCAAAGTTATTGGCTTATTTTTCTCTTAGGATTTGGCGGCGGACTCGTGGCTTTGTTAACACCATGCGTGTTTCCTATGATTCCTCTTACCGTGAGTTTCTTTACTAAGAGCGCGAAAACGCGTCGCAAAGGACTCATCATGGCAATCACCTACGGACTTTCTATCGCTGCCATATATACACTCTTGGCTGTTCCATTCATTGTTGCCAAAGTGCCGCCCGATACACTCAACGAAATTGCCACAAGCTCCATTCTCAACATCGTTTTCTTCATCATTTTTGTGGTGTTTTCCATTTCATTTTTTGGCTATTTCGAAATTCAATTGCCTTCTTCCTTTGCCAACAAGGCCGATAATGCTTCCAATACAGGCGGTTTTATCGGGGTGTTTTTTATGGCAATTACCTTGGCCTTGGTTTCGTTTAGTTGCACCGGTCCTATTCTCGGTTCATTCTTAGCGGGAACTTTGGCCACCAATCCCGATCCATACAATATTCTCTTTGTGATGCTAGGATTTGGTTCAGCTCTGGGCTTGCCTTTCGCATTATTTGCTGCTTTCCCAACCTGGTTAAATTCCCTGCCTAAATCGGGAGGTTGGCTTAATTCCGTAAAAGTGGTCTTGGGTTTTCTCGAACTCGGAATGGCCTTGAAATTCTTGTCAAATGCCGATTTAGTAGAACAATGGGGTTTTCTTAAACGCGAACCATTTTTAGCTATTTGGGCAATTCTAGCTTTCGGATTAGCACTTTACCTGCTCGGTTTTATTCGTTTCCCGCATGATAGCAAATTGAAAAAACGCCATCCTTTTCGCATCGCATTAGCAAGTTTCTTCTTCGTTTGCGGCGTATATTTTACAAGTGGAATTTTCGGTGCAGGTCTCGAACTAATCTCGGGTTTTCCACCTCCAACTTTTTACAGCTACGCAGCACAATCGGAGTCTAAAAACGAATCAAATACAGAAGGCGACAATCATTGTCCTCAAGGCATTCCTTGTGAACACGATTTTGAAGTTGCTAAAGCTCGAGCTATCAAAGAAAACAAACCGCTACTCATTGACTTTACGGGTTGGGCTTGCGTGAATTGTCGCCGCATGGAAGAGGGCGTTTGGGTAGATCCTGAAGTGAAGAAAATCATGAGCGAAGAGTATGTGCTCGTTTCTTTGTATGTGGACGAGAAAGCAGAACTCTCGGAATCCGAAAAATTCATCAGTTGCAAAACAGGAAAACGCGTGCGAACGGTTGGGAACAAATGGAGCAATATGCAAGTGGTAAATTTCAATACCAATTCACAGCCGCAATACATTGCACTTTCTCCCGAAGGAAAGAAATTGGCTGAACCGGTTGGCTACACCAGCAAAGAAAACTACCTCAATTTTCTCAAAACCGGCTTGAAGAAAGTTACTGCAGCTCGTTAGTATTATTTGTTTCCGATCAAGAGAAATAAAGTTCGGCTTCTTTTCTTCGTCTTATAACAAGGCCATTTATTCTCTGCCCGCCTGCCATCACCCATTTGCCAAACTCAACAGCTATTGCAGTATCGTTGTGATTTGATTTTAGCTTATTGAGCAATGTCGATTGAGCCAGCGATT
>CAXNGM010000180.1:0-5434 GCA_964201695.1 Bacteroidia bacterium
CCACTCCATGTGCCAGGTGAACTGGTTGCTGCCAAAGGGGCCAAATTGAAGATGCCATTCGATTGACAGATTGTTAAGGGATTAGTCCAATTTGAGTTAAGCGCTTGAACAAAAACGACATGCGATTCGCTATCGCTACAGCCTGGAACACCTACAGTATATATAAATGTATTATTTCCAAAAATAAAAGTTGGGGTAAAAATACTGCCTGTTAAACCAGGACCTGTCCATGTGCCTCCTGGAGAACCAGTAACATACTGGCTAAGATCAATTGCACCTGCATTGTTGCAAAAAATTGCTGGAGGGTCCCAGCTTGCATCATTATTCGTATAAATGGGAACAACTTGCGTTAATTCATCGGTGCAAGATCCATTACCTA
Source organism: Bacteroidia bacterium (assembly GCA_964201695.1). Classification (GTDB taxonomy): domain Bacteria; phylum Bacteroidota; class Bacteroidia; order M30B66; family M30B66; genus CALQRR01. Next base: position 380 of record CAXNGM010000180.1, read on the forward strand.
CTGAATAAGTAAGAGTTACAGAGCCAGTTAAGCCGTTCGGATTTAAAATATCACCCGTTACACCTTGTCCGCTCCAAGTTCCTCCAGGTGTTCCTGTTACAAGGGTACTTAGATTAATTGTTTGAGAATTATTGCAAATTGCAGGAATATCCCAATTGGCTGAAAATGGCGTGTATGGCGCAATGCATCCAATGTTTATGTAGGTAGGAAGACCGTTTACAGCAAAATTTACTGTAGCGCCATCTTCATCTCCGATATTACCAGCAGTAGTAATTAATTGCGTTCTGAAATAAGTAACCTCGTCCGAACAACCTTGAACATCGCTAAATGATATGGTAGCAGTTTGCATATCTGGTGATGGAGACGGAAGATAATTTAAAAAGTGCCCCGCAATGGTATTCTCGTTCGCATAAATTACATAGAGAGTATCTCCTAATTGTTCAAAAAACCCAGGTGTTGTACTTACTTGATAACTTGTAATTAATAATACTTGTGAATTTGCTGGTAAAACTCCATCCAAAGGTTCAATCAATATTCCACAGGACACTATCTCAGTATTAAATGCAGCCGTTGCATTTGCCGTTGTTGCATCTTGAATAATTCCGTTCCATGGTAGGTTTGTATTTGCCCATCCAACTGTCATGTCAACTAATGAAAGCTGCTGAGGACCAACGCGAAATCGCATCATTTCATTTAATCCTTCAGAATTACCAACTGAACACGAGTTAACTAAGATGCTCTCAATTTCAACACAACCCGATTGAGCAGTTGCATTGTTGGTTATGAAATTGACTGCGATTAACAAAAAAATGATTACGAAATTCTTCATTCTATTAAGTAAAGATTAATTCAAAATTAAAACTGCAAGTTACATGTAGTAATGACAAAATCAAACAAGAACTTGTAAATATTGGAGTCTGATATTCAGGATATTGCAATTCTAACATAATAATTTGCGAAATTACTAATAACAACCATTTCTTGAAATAGTACCAATTCCATAATGCAGCTTTATTTAACATGTATAAATTTATTTGTCGAATTAGTGCTGATGCCATAATATTTAATCACTAAATAAATTTCTATGTTTTTTTACATTTTGATTTGTATAATATTATGTAAGCAGTTCTTGTAAAGATGCTTTGTTAAAAACAGATATACTTATAATCAGCATTATTTCATAAATTTATTTTAGCTACTTAAAGCATGTTTTACCTTATCTGCAATTCTAATGGCTGTTATCTCATAAAATAATTAAGGTGTCTATCTTTACAGCTCCTATTGAATATTTAACTCTAGCCCCAAAAATGTTTAAGCACTTAATTATAAAGTTTGGAATCAAGCGTAAACACCTCTTTGTTAATCTTAACACAAACATTCGGTTAAGTCATTAAGCGAGGTCTTGCTTCTTGAATGAGTCAGTTAGCGTTCATGATAAAACAGACGCGATCTAATATGAAAGAACATAAAATAAATAACGATTAAAATAAATGACATGAAAAAAATATGCGTCATATTAGTAACTGTTTTAAGTTTGACCTCTATTGTCAAAGCACAGACTTTAACCAATGAATTCAACGTTATCTCGACCAATAACGACATGATGGGTGGTACATTAGTTGTTTTTTGCGAAAATGGAATAATCGAAAATATTTCCATCGGTAAATCTGATCTATCAAGAAATATAAATTCAACAGTAGATACAAAATACCGTATTGCAAGTGTCTCTAAAACAATAACTGCAATTGCTGTTATGCAACTTGTAGAACAGAATCTTTTAGATTTAGATGCTGATATAAGTTCCATTTTGGATTATAGTGTTCAAAATCCAAATCATCCAACAAGCCCAATTACCGCAAGAATGCTTTTAAGCCACACTTCTTCAATTATTGATGGTACTACTTACAGCAGTTTTCTGAGTGCAACGGTTAACAATAATCCGATTCCGAATTTAAGTGAGCTTCTGACCCCAACTGGAACTTATTATACATCGGGACAATTCAACAATACAGTACCGGGAACTTACTTCAACTATTCAAACGTTAACTACGTTATTCTCGGAACAATTATCGAAAAGGTCTCAAACGTTCGTTTTGATGTCTATTGTGAGCAAAATATTTCCATTCCCTTAGGAATTGATGCTTCATTTAATGTCAATGATTTAGCAGATATTGACCAATTGGCAGTTTTGTATAGAAAGATCAATGGCGTTTGGACACCTCAAGCTGACGATTATCAGGGAATACAGCCAGTCTTCAACAATCTCAACGGATATGTCCCAGGTACAAATGGTGGTCGGTTCGGGCCACAGGGCGGCTTTAGATGTTCTGGGCAGGATTTAGCAAAATTTTTTCTTGTGTTAATGAATACAGGGAATTATAATGGAGTTACTCTTCTTACAGAGGCGTCATGTAACGCTATGTTTGCCAATGAGTGGACTTTTAACGGCAATAATGGAAATAATTACTACGGTCTTTTCAGAAGCTGGGGTCTTGGTATTCATCGGATTACTTCCACTCTCGGAAATGATATCGCTTTGCCTGGCAGCACGTCAATGTTTGGCCATACAGGAGAAGCTTATGGCTTGGTAAGTGATGCGTATTTCGATACTATTAGAAAAGTTGGTTTTATTTTTATAAATAATGGCGTTGGAAATGACTATCAAACCAACAATAATTCAATTTTCTATACGATTGAGCAAGAAGTTTTTACTGCTATCGAGAATCATGGCAACATAATTAGTTGCTCACAAACATTGGGTTTTAACGAAGTTCAAAGCGAAATTTCTTTTATTTATCCAAATCCAACAAATGGACTTTTTAATATTGAAATACAAAATCAAACCATTCAGAGTATAAAGGTTTACGACTTACAAGGACAATTAATAAAAGAAATTGCCGAAAGCCAGTTTGACCTTTCCAACTATTCGAATGGTACATATTTTATAAGAGCCCAAACGGAAAAAGGTTTTTATAGCTACAAACTGATTAAACAAAAAACAAATGAATAGGACGAAACGAGATGCGCGAACCGCTATCACGGGTTTTGCGTCAGGCGGGGTGACTTGCAAACTTGGAGCTTTATGCTCCTATTCAAGTTAAGTGCAAGTTGTCAGTTTTGTGCTACGAAACCTGCCCGAACGCAAAGCCCGAAAAAGTTAGCAATTCTCACCACGACATAACAAACTCATCATTATCAATTTAATTTTAAAATCCGGTTTGTGAAATATACTTTTTGTCTTTTTATGTTAGCATTAAGCTTGACTTGCAATGCACAAACTCAATATGAAATTGAGCTTTCTAAAAACATAGTAGAAGGTCGTATGGGTTTATGGGTGACAGGAGATTACAAAATTTATGTAGATCTGGACTCAATAAAAGCAACATTTAGGACAACTATTCAGGACTATGAAAATACTATTTTACGATGTAGTGACAAAGATTCAATCTTAGTTAAATATTACAGAGCTACCTAAAAAAGATATCAAACAGCTTTGAATTTGCTCGAAAATGCTAATAATAGTTTTGATTTGAGCACTTTAATAATTTATAATGGATTGGAGGATGAAAATCAAAATATTGGTAATTCAAGTGTGGTACAAAGTAATATCAAGCGCTCAATAGAAATGGGAACTGCAATTGTGCTTTATAAAGGAGAACGCATTTACAAATTAAGGTGGCAATCAGAATTGAAAGATGAAGGAGAGATATTAAATCGTCAGTATGTAATACGAACTTACTTTGATGATATTGAAAATTGTGTTTTTACAGAATTTAGAATTATGGGTTGGTAATCAGCACACTAATTAAGAATGAGAAAAAACAACAGCTAGCCGCTTACAAGCGCAACTCGGAAAGGGTCTGCGCTTTTAGCGCGGTAAATTAGCGGTATTTTAAAGCAACAACTAAACAGGCAATACAAAACTGAAAAAACAACACTAAATGGCAAAATATTTTATTCCTTTCGCAATATTCTTTGGAGTGAAAACTGACAATTTATTTGGACAAAGTTTAACTGCGATTCAATTAGACCGACCCGACCAAACAGAATGTCCATTTATTACACCTGAAAAATACATTCAAATTGAAAACGGATTTACTTTTGAGACTTTTGACCAAAGCCAAACGTCCTTTAATTATCCTTCAACGCTATGGAAATATGGGGTTAATGAAAAATTTGAACTAAGACTAATTACAGAATTAGTTTCAGAAAAAATAAACTTAAATACTAATTCAGGATTTACACCTATTACAATTGGATTTAAGACCTCACTATTTGAAGAAAGAGGTTTTCTTCCAAAAACTTCATTTATTGGACATATTACGACTTCGAAAATTGGAAGCAAGGAATTTCAAACCAAATATATTGCACCTTCTTTTAGGTTTACAATGCAACACACATTGACAGAAAAAATATCACTTGCTTATAATTTAGGGGCAGAATGGAATGGAGAAAATGCAGAACACAGTTATATCTACACATTAACAACAGGGTTTAGTTTAACAGATAAAATTGGTTGTTACACGGAATTGTATGGATTTATTGCGATAGAAAAAAAGGCAGACCATAGATTTGACTGCGGTCTAACATACTTAATTAACAACAATCTTATGGCTGACATTTCAGGTGGTTTTGGACTAACTGAGAATGCACCCAAAAACTATATATCATTAGGACTTTCTTACAGATTTAAAACAACTAGATAAAACAACGAACCGCTAGCCATAAAATCCTGCCGCTTTTTACGATTCAATTCGTTAAGCTAAATTCAAATCAAAAAACAGAAGAACGATTTTAATGTATTGATAATTAAGTAGATGCAAAGTATTATAAAATTTAACGCATCACTAATATTGTCGAATAATGAATGCCCGAAATTTGACAGAAAAATAGCACGCTCTTTCCCAAAATTAACCCCCAATCTCTATTTCTAGAAATTGAGGGCCATCATTCAACCATCTCGAATGATATTTTAAAAGGGTTAATTGAATCTGAAAACGAAAAACATATTTACATTAGTATAAACAGCATTCTTGTTTCTAGAATTCGAATTTC
>CAXNGM010000181.1:0-5421 GCA_964201695.1 Bacteroidia bacterium
GTGGTAAATGCGCTTGTAACATTGTCCATGTCAACACTAAAAGTGACATTGTAGGTTTGTGCATTGCTTTTGGAGGAAGCGGCGATGCACAGAAATAGTAAAAATGCCTTCAACAAAGACATTTTACTGAGCAGCTTCCCAACTCTGAAATTGGTAAAATTGTTCATAATGGTTTTGAGGTTAATGTGTGTGATGATTGTGTGTGATGATTTTTAAATACTATATTGTAAGAATTACAAAATCCATATTGTGATTATTACAATTAGCCAAACCTAGAAAAAAAATTCCGCAACTTCAAAATAAAAATTGCGGAATTTTTAATAAAAAATTAACTTTCTAACAATATCAATATATGCAGTAAATATTTTTTTTTACAGCTATTTAAGTGTGAAAATAACACTATGAATAAGGATTTCAGTGGTTTTTATCTGAAAATAAATCGATAATTCGAAGCCATCATTTGTGTTTTTTTCTCGATTTCAGCTAGTTAACCATGCATCTGGCCTGTCTTACCATATCTGCTTATTACTTCTGCTTCATAGTTTAGCCACTCTTGCCAACGAGCATCAACATCAACATTTTTTGGGTTCGAATATTTACGGGCAAATTTTAAGAATAAGGTATAATGACCAGCTTCGCTTACCATGAGTTCTCGGTAAAAATTTGCTAATTCTTCATCATCAATATTATCGCTTAACACTTTAAATCGTTCGCAACTGCGGGCTTCAATCATGGCAGAGAACAACAAACGATCGACAAGCAGCTTATTTTGGTCGCCTTCCTTACTAATGAAAAGAGCTAGTTCATTTACATAAGGATCTTTTCGTTCTCGACCAAGTTTCAATCCTCTCTTAAGTATTAATTCATGAACTCGTTGAAAATGCTCCATTTCCTCACGAACAATCGCACTCATCTCGGTAACCAATTCTGGATATTCTGGATATTTTACAATTAACGAAATACAAGTTGATGCCGCTTTTTGTTCGCAAAATGCATGGTCGCTGAGAATTTCTTCTAAGTCTTGTCCGGCCAAATGTGCCCAGCGTGGGTCAGTATCTTTTTTTAATCGAAGCATCTTTGAATTTTTATTTAAAATAGTATTTTAGAATTTGAAACGGATTTAATTTTTTATCCAGCTTCGGGAAATTGTATTTCGGCTACCTTGAATTTGGATGAAGTACATGCCTTGGGCAATCCATTGGGTTGATAAACTACAATATGTTTTCCCTCCAATATTTTCATTCATAATCACTCGCCCTTGCATATCTATAATGGAGACGGAATTGATTTGTTCATTTGCGCTTTCGATATTCAACGTGCTTCCCGGATTTGGGAAAATAGTAAACTGATTACTCGTAGTGTTTGTTTGGTCTATATTATCAGGGAAAATACCTGTATAATAACAAATTCCACCTGCATAATTTCCAGTTACGGCATCCATCAAACCATCGCCGTCAATGTCTTTTAAGCTGATACTAGTTCTTTCTCCATTACGATCACCTAAAAGCAGTGAGTCTTCTAATGCAAAATTCCCATCCAAATTCCCATCTACATTCCCATATAATTTGAATATTCCGGATTGACTACCACATATAATATAGGTTATGCCATTTTTTCGGAAAAGTGAAGGCGTAGAAAAGCCACTTGGGTCGCCATTGCTGGTTGTGGAAATACCACCCAAAGCATTGGTAATTAACTCTAAACTCATTGCATTCGGAGTTCCTGTATTACGATAGTAGTTTATTTTACCTTCGCGAGATCCAATTAATAAATCCAAAAGACCATCCAAATCGACATCCACAAGTTGAGGCGCCGCAAATGTTCCAACATCAATGTTTTGAAAGAAAGGATTGGTAAAAACGAAATTAGCATCGTTCCCTAAAGCAGCATTATTAGTGTAGTGAAAAATTCGACCATCAGATGTACCAACCAACATATCCTGATCTCCATCTCCATCCAAATCTCCAAAACAAGGATGGTAATTGAGCGAGTTACCCGAAAGTGCGCCTAAACCAGCAAAATCTTCCGTGACTAATTTATACTTGGGCGATTCAGTGGTGCTAATGTTTTCCAAAAGTGCCAATTGCGATTTGTACGTCCCTGCTGGTTGAAAATACCCATAATTCCCCACCACGATATCCGATTTTCCATCACCATTGTAGTCGAAGAAAACGGGAATAGCGCCTTCACCAAAATCATAACTTTCTTCCACAAACAAGGTCTTCTTCTGAAATGTGAAAACAGGGGAATTGTCCAATCCATCGTTATGATAATACCAAATGCACTGATTGTTTTCGGAACCTCCTTCATTGTTCGGGCTAACCAATAAATCGCGTTTCCCATCCAAGTCGATGTCAATATAAAATGCTGCAGGAAAAATTGGCAAATTCACAAAAGTGGTATTGTCAGGAAATGGAGATTGTGAACTTGTTATTAGGGCGTTAGTGCTTGTTCCTCCGTTGGTTAACTTTACCATTGTTCGGTATGCAATATCACCTAAAAGCAAATCTTTGTCGCCATCACCATCTGAATCAAACGCCAACATCGACGAGCCCGCATGGCGGTTAGCACTGTATTTTCCGGAAGGATGATCACAGCTGTCATTTAGTACAACATCGTTAGTCGAGAAGCTTTCGGTAAACACCCCCCAATTGTTGCTTTCCAACTTTAACATGAGTGTATCGCAACGGCCAAGTTCTTCCATGGCTGTATTTTTATGATATTCAACACAGGTGCCTAGAATTCCAAAAACCATCAAATCAATATCGCCATCGTTGTCCATATCTTCCACCACGGGAATGTCAACGGGGATACAATAAATCGGCAATGTTGCAGGATTAAAATAGGATTGCAGACTTTCTGTATACAGCTCGAATTGTAATCCACTGCTAACGGTACTGATATTTTTGTAGACTTTAAAACCGCTGTTTTCGTATGTAAACAAATCCGATTTTCCATCGCAATTGAAATCTTTAACAACGAGAAAATGCTTCGTTTTAGGAAAGGAGTAAACCAAGCTATAATCGAATGCGTACTCAGGATTTCCGGGTGTTCCCGTGTAAATTAAAGGTGTTAACCGATCTCCCGAACGGTCAAATAATAAAATGTCCTGCACATTGTCTCCATTTAAGTCAATCTTGCCTGCTTGAACATAGTTAAATCCGCCACTTAGGGGAAATTTCATTTGAACTGAATCGCTTGTGAAACATGAAATAGTATCATTTCTATTCAGTGCAATGATTGTCTGATTTACTTGAGCATTCGTAAAAAGGGAATAGCAGAGTAGGAATCCCAAAAAGTAACATTTCATAAAACAAAGGTGTTAAATATTTCAATTGAATGATTGGCTTGTTGCAATCATTTTCGAATTGAATTTGCTATAATATGACATTTGTATAAGATGTTATTGAAAGAAGTTTTTTCTGAAACGACTGATATTGCATATTTTCTGAATATTCAAAGCGTATTGTTATTTCATATTTGTTATTCTATATTTGCGCTCCTATTTTTAAGAATTTATCCTATACAATATCCAATGCAAAACAAAGGTGCTATTAGCTTTTTCGCGATCATGCTTGCGCTCGTTTGCCTGTTCGAACTTTCATTTACTTGGAAAGCAAGCAGTGTTGAGAACGATGCCAAAGAATTCGCAGCCGGTGATCCAATCAAGGAAAAGGCCTACATCGACTCCATAGCGAGCGAAGTTGTTTACAACGCAATTTTCAGAAAATACACGTATCGTGAGTGTAAAGAAAAAGAACTCAACTTGGGTCTTGACTTAAAAGGCGGTATGAACGTAACGTTAGAAGTTGCTGTTTCGGATGTTGTTCGTTCTTTATCTAACAATAGTACTGATCCAGTTTTTACAAAATCAATGAATCTTGCTATTACTCGTCAGAAAAGTAAGGGTGGCGATTTCATCGATTTATTTGCTGCTGCTGTTAAAGAAACTGATCCTGCCGCACGTCTTTCATCGCCTGCTTTCTTTGGTAACAAAGACATGAAGGATTTGGTGAATTCAAAAATGACCGACGACGAAGTGCTTGTGGTTATTCGTACTAAAGTAAAAGCTTCAGTTGACAATGCTTACACTGTTATTCGCAATCGTATAGATAAATTCGGTGTTACACAGCCCAACATTCAACGCTTAGAAGGTTCTGACCGTATTTTGGTTGAACTACCTGGAGTGAAAGAACCAGATCGTGTTCGTAAACTTCTTCAAGGAGCAGCTAAATTAGAATTCTGGGAAACATTCGAAAACAAAGACGCTTTCCAATTTTTAGAAACTGCAAATAAGAAGCTGAAAGATTTAAACAATGCAGGAAAAACACCTGCAACTTCACCTTCTGTTAAAGATACTTCAAAAGTAGAAACAGTAGATTCAACTATCACAGATAAAAAAGATACTGCAAAGACGACATTGGCGGAGAAGATGGCTAAAGCAGATACCTCATCAACAAAAGACACTTCGCAAGCAGCTCAACGTACAAAAGCATTGAAAGATAATCCTTTGTATGCTGTATTAAATCCAAATATTAACCAAACTGAACAAGGCAGTACATTTCGTCCGGGTCCTGTAGTGGGTATTGCACTTACTAAGGATACATCTCGCGTTAATGAAATATTGAACATGCCATTAATCAAGGAAGCATTTCCGAAAGACATTCGTTTCTTCTGGAGTGTGAAACCATTTGATGAGAAAGAAAATGCATTCGAATTAGTTGCAATAAAAGTTCCACGCGATGGTAAACCTCGCCTTACTGGTGAATATGTTACCGATGCCCGTTTAAGTTACGGTCAATTAAACAACAAACCCGAAGTAACTATGGCCATGAATGGTGAAGGTGCTGGGATTTGGAAGCGTATGACTGGCGAGAACATTGGAAAAAGTGTTGCCATTGTGCTCGATAATTATGTGTACAGTTATCCAACGGTGCAAAGCGAAATTGCGGGTGGTAATTCATCCATCACAGGTAATTTCACAATCAAAGAAGCGGAAGATTTATCCAACATCCTAAACTCGGGTAAAATGGATGCTCCTGCTCGTATCGTAGAAGAAGCTGTTGTTGGTCCATCTTTGGGTGCTGAAGCAATTAACTCAGGTTTACTTTCTGCATTAGCAGGTTTGGTATTGGTATTCTTGTTTATGGGATTCTATTACAGCGGCGGTGGATTGGTTGCCGATATTGCATTGATCGCCAACGTATTTTTCTTGATGGGTGTTATGACTTCTCTTGGAGCTGTTTTAACTCTTCCGGGTATCGCAGGTATCGTATTAACAATCGGTATGTCGGTTGATGCGAACGTATTGATTTACGAACGTATTCGTGAAGAATTGGCTGGTGGTAAATCATACAAACAAGCTGTTGAAGATGGTTTCAAAGGAGCTTATTCTGCAATCATCGATTCAAACGTTACAAC